>CAMRBZ010000216.1 GCA_947040595.1 uncultured Enterovibrio sp.
TCCATTGCGTTCTCCGATATCGCTTCAAAGTGATCCAAATACCGATACACCGAAGACAACAACTGCCAGTGATTATTTTCTTGGGTCGCGAACCCTTTTCGCACAGCAAGCTCCAAAATCTTCACCAGCCCATCTTGGTCTAATTCTTCTGCATCCAGCAAGCCTTTGTGTTTTTCATGTACAGAGAACAACAACTCGCGATCAATGATCCATTGATGAAAGGCTCCAAGAGAACGCCCACAATCGGCTTGGTAGTCAAAAATAACCATCAGCAATAAAGCAAGTTGCCTCGATTGTTTCGTGATATTTGAACTGCCGTCATCATCATGAAACCATGCAAATCCACGATTATCGATTTCCAGCTCGAAACCCAAGCTCTTAAAGACAGCTTGATATTGCTCACGATGCAGCTCTAACCCATGCCATAGAGAAGCGTTTGCCCAACGATTCAGATGAGCGCCTCCGCAGAACAAGTTAAACAAGACTTTTAAATGCGGGAGTGCATTCAATTCAATGTGATTCTTTTTCATTGTCATCCTCCTTATTGGGGTCTTTAAGCCTCGATATACTTAATGCATGTGGATGGTATGTCACTGAAATATTTTCTAATGCCGTGGTGTTCGATTTTGCGCTAAGCCGACACTCCCAATCTGTTCCTCGAACGAGATCATGGTAAAGACGTAAAAGCTCCGCATCCGGTAACGCAGGATAATGCAGCTTTAGCCAAATCATTAAATTGTGAACGGGTAAGGACTTCATCAAGGTATTGTGAAGCTCATTTTCATCAACCCAACGAATAATTTGGCTGTCTGGCAGGTTTTTTTCCTCAGGAAATAAATGGGCAATGCTCTCAAAACACATAAACTCGCCCATTAATTCTCGAATTTCATTGCCTAATTGTACGCGTGTACAACGTCTATTTTGCCAAACAGGCAATCCCTCACGACGCAATCCTCGCTGCAGGCCTTTCTTACGTATTTGGCTGATTTGTTTACTGATGACAGATGAGAGTCGATTGTGTTGCCTGCCCTCTTCTCTGAGTGGAAGCAAGGTATCGGCACATTGTTGAGCGGTAATACGGCCTAGATACCGCAAGTCTTTCACTTGATAAGCAATTTGGCGCATCATCAATTGCTGTTGATAAATAGAGCCACGAATAGACAGCCTGTCGACCACCTTATCCAAAGCACGCTCTGCACTTTCCAAAAGCGGATAAAAACGCCCACCCAGCCCGCAGTCCATCATTTCATTCATGGGCTCGACATATTGATCGTAAACTTCAAAAACTTCACGGTATCGCCTCTCCATTGGCATGTTGATATCCGCTGATCTCGCAAGCTCTGCAATTTCAAAGATGGCTTGTTTATCTTGAACAAGCTGTTGTGAAATTTTACGTGTCAATTCGGCCATCTTTTGTGCGCCCATTCGAAGAAGATCGTTATCCGCGCTTTCCAATCCTTTTAAGATTTGAGCCGTGGCCTCTTTGATGGCTTCAACACGCGCCCTTAATACTTCAGATAAACCCAGCTCATTCTCTTGGGTCAAGCCTCTTACAAAGTCCATCACCAATGGATTGAGTTGATAATCAGAGGTTCGGCGCATGGGTTGCAAAATATCGTTATGCACTAAACGACTTAATACCGTGTTAGTGTCACATTCTTCTTGTTTGTATTGACTGATCACTCGCACAAGCAAGTCCAACTCAAAGGCTGGATACTCTCGAGATAACGTGGCCAATTCTTCAATGATCTCCCAATTCCGATATAGTTGAAGAATGAGACCTTTAGGTGAAAGCATATATTTACCTGTTGAATCAATCTGTTATCATTACTTCGGGATCATCTATTAAAACCTAAACCCTTTCTAGGGTGAAGCTTTATTTTGCCTCATTCACTGTCCTTTTTCATAAAGACAAATCTGCACCTTATACCCGTCACCTTTGAGGCGGAGTGGGTATTGCTCTTGCTCAAAGCGTTCAAGAAAAGAAAAAGGAAGAGCGTGACAGACAGGCCGATAAAAGGTTATTTTGGAGGGCTATTTTCTGCTGCTGGCGCGGGGTCTTTTTTTAACCGTCATTCCGCACCTCAATATTTTAAAATATGATGTTGAAATGAAAATTGAAAGACAACTTTTTCACGTAGCGTCACGCGAAAAAATGGATTTATAGACATATTCTTATCGAAATGCCTATAAATCAATATTATTTTCCTGTGTACGGAATGTCGGTTTTAAAGCAGAAACAAGGGGTTTGCTAAACGAGAAAAAAGAAAGCATCTTCAATCTTTCCTTACATCATGAAACCTTGCCATTGATCTCAAGCTCACATCCATGCCCCTCAAAAACCAAGACACCCCGCCTGTTTTGAACAATAAACAAATGCACTTACCCTGTTAGGGCGCTTCGTTTCACAGGGTGCTAAATGCTAGGGAGCCCCTTAGAGGGAATCGCGGTGTTTTGATTAAATGAGAGAAAAATCCTTGATTATTGCTTCCTTTTTTTATGCTCAACAACAGACTCTTTTACTGCAAATTCGGTCAATATATGCTGTGCAATTTCATTCATGATCTTATCGCGTTCTGGCATGGAAAGCGTGGTTTGTGTCATGTAGATACTGATGATCAAAGGCTTTCGCGTTGTCGACCAAATCACCGCCGTCATTCCCCGAGAGCCAAATCCCCCCGCTCCTGCGCGGTCTGCAATAGACCAACCTTTTGGTAAAATAGAACGAAGTAGCCCGTCAGAAACGACATTGCCTTGCATCCAATGCAGCAATTGTTCTTGTGAATTTTTATTCAATACCCCACCAAACAAAAGCGCTTTTAAAGTCTCATTCATTGAATTGGGAGTGCTTGTATCGCGAATATCGTCCAAGCGAGCTTGGTTTAGATCCGGTTCAATACGATCTAATTGAGAAATCGGATCGCCAATCGAACGCAAAAAGAGCGTCAAGGCTTGGGGCCCGCCAATATGCTGTAAAACGATATTGGCGGCTGTATTGTCACTCGTAAACATGGTCGCTTCACAGGCTTTTTCAAGAGTGATAGACCCACCACCCAAGGGCTGTGTGACAGGAGACCAAGCAATTAAACGCTTAGGATCAATGAGGGACAAGGTGTTTTTGTCTAAAACCCCTTTTTCTGAATCTTTTAACATTTTTGCACAGGCTAACGTCTTGAAAGTACTCATCATCGGAAAGCGTTCGTTTCCTTTATATTCCCATTTATTTTGATTTTGGGTTTCTAAAATCGACACGCCAATACGGCCCGATATCCGTTTTTCAATGGAGGCCATCGTTTCATGAAGCGTTGAAGAAAATGAACTAAAAGAAACAAAAAAAACAGAAAGTAAGACGATATTTTTCATTATTTTTCCATTCATAAATTAAAATAAAGGCATTTTTTTAAAATTTTATCATCATATCCTCTGTTTATCTGTTTAATTTAACCATCCGGCTCAAAAAAATAAATCTGCTGATTTTTAAGCAGATTGCGCTTTTGAAGCGCCATTGCGCACATGAAAAAATAATATTGTTTTCTCGGCCCCCTTACAAAACAGTGCGCATAAACCTGTCCCTGAACGTAACACGGCGTGAAAAATCTGCCTTTCAATTCTCATCTCAACATCAGATTTTAAAATATCGAGGTGAGGTGCTAGCTTGAAAGCGCTCTTGAAAAGCCGCGCTTAAAATACGAGACAAAGAAAGAGACCATAAAAAGTACAGCCTGGCTCATTTGGATAAATCTATTTAAGCCTCGGCGTTTTCCGAGCCACGAAAATCTCACTTTGTATTTTCATAGATTGGCTCCTTAGGCGTGCTTACATTCTGAGGGGTAGCTTGTGTCGGTTGAGGCCCTGCTGACGTATTTTCCTGTGCTCGTGCTTTGGCCCACTCAACCATCATTTTTGTTTGTGGAGACGTTTGCACCATGAGATTGTGTCGGGTATGGCGTAAGCCCAATACGGTTTCCTTTAATCCAGCCGCAGGATTCTCTGCCATATGCTGAGCTGCAACAAGGCAACCTGTGCGGCCCACACCGGCAGTGCAGTGTGTTAATGAATTTGCCAATTTCGAATAGGATTCACGAAGTTTCACCATCGCGTCTAAATCTGCCGGTGAAACAGCGCTCAGATCCGTCCAATCATGCGTATGGAGGACGGTGACCTTTTTAATCTCAGAACCCTGCTTCAGGATCAGTTCATAGGTCTTATGGTGTATGCTACCCGTTTCCTTATCCTCTAGATGTCTAGAGGTTACAGAGAAATCTTCAGGTAACTGTACTCCCTCAGGCAATTTCACCGAAGAAGCAGTCCCATTACTTGGCTCAAAATAACGGGTCATCCCTGCCTTCGTATTTGAGTGCTTACTAAAATCCGCATCATTAGAAACTACATGTAAAAACTGAACCGATGCGTCCAATAAATACTCATAAAAAGCAGGTATGTTATCATTTCTGGGATAAGAACAAGCATACCCCGCCAATACGCCGCCCACCTTCATTTCATTTATTTGGCACCTTGGATCCACAATCGTGTTTTTGTTCGCCAAAATATTATTAAAGCGCTGCATTGATTGCTCCTGACCGATTGGATAATTAGCAGTGTAAGCAGAAGATTTTTTATCTGCGTTAAGATGAGCCTCGAGCTGACCCCATTCCTGCTCTGTATACTTTATGTCAGGGTTGGTTCCCTTTTGTAAAAGCGGGGGATGCCCCGCAGGGCGCTTAGGAGGCTTTTTTTGTTCTTCCGGGGGTAACTTATTAGAGGTATAGGGATTCTTTGTGTTCGATATATTCACTTTGTACGTCTTTATCGCCTCAAGAAGCGCTTCCAGTAATTCTTTCTTAGATTCATTGTTTGTGCCTCTTTCCGTGTTATGTCCATGCAATGTATATTCTGCTGTGATTTTAAGCTAATGCAGATTCCATGCTGAATTTGAGACTTTAGCTACATGAGAAGCAAAACCAACGTTGTCTTTCATTGTATTCAGTTCTTTCAGTTCTTTCATTGACAGCGGCATGTGGAATGCCCTACGCAAGAATGGATTCGTTATTTTCATTTTATTGTGCCTTTTGAATATTTTTGGAATGAAAAAAAATTTCTTTTTCTGCCACAACGAAGATCATATTTTTAACTCATCTTTTTTTGAACATGCTCATGCAAAAAAGACAATAGACTTTGATTTTGATGATTCACTCTTCATCAAGCAAGGACCTCTTGTTATATAAGATAACAATACAAAATATCAATAAATGGATTGCAAGCTTGATCCTTCCCTTTATCTGACATTCAAAAAGAAAATAAATAAAATAAAAATAATTATTATTGTGTATATATTGCCATTTTCAGCATAATAAAAGACAGTGAAATTAAGTGATGTTCTAAATAAACGCATGCCAGAGAAATTCATACCCATTCCATTGCGTCGTGAGTCAGAAATTACGGCGGAAAATGACTGAAAACAAGAGCTGAATTCTCGATATACCCCTCGCCTTTGAAACTGCGTGAGTGTTGGCTGCTCTCGCTCAAGCCAATCACATATACCCAAAGGAATTGAAGATGCGTGTAGGCGGCAAGCGAACGAAGCCCCT
>CAMRBZ010000217.1 GCA_947040595.1 uncultured Enterovibrio sp.
GTCTGATCCCTCAGACTTCCATTGTCAATTTGTTGCCCCTGTTTGATGGGTTCCGTTTAATTAAACCGATTATTGTTTAAAACAGGTTGATTCATTCCGGTACGCTTTTCCAATGCAGGCTCAGGATGGACTTGTTGCTCTGGCAATAGGGAATTTAGTTTTGACATAATGTGCTCCTCAATACCGCCCTGAAATAATGTTATTTCATATTATAGGGGTATATTGCTAGGTTGAGACACAGGGTTAGAGCTTAGGTGCACTAGGTGTTTTTTTTATTTAGGTCCACTTTTTAGACAAGGAATGTCATTTTCTGAATCTCTCACACATTAATTGTATATATAAAAAACGCATTCTATTAAGGCATGATCTAAATCAAAGAAGTGAATTTCTCTCACGCGTTAAATGCACTACATCTTGTATTAGAAACTTCATATTTACCTATATTTGGTATTTTATGATCTTCTTAACTATAAAATGAAAATGAAGTTTGTGTTTCATACATCAATCTGTTTAGTGTTTCTTTTTACATTTTGTATGCCAAGCTGAAGTCCATTTTTGTTACAACGAACACCCTCTTTTTTTAGGCGGTGTATTTTGCATTTCCTACAGCATGAAGGATCCACCTGTGAAACCTGTGGTCATTAAACGTGATGGATGTCGTGTCCCTTTTCAGCGTCAGCGTATTGAAGAGGCAATTTTAAGCGCGGCAGCTCTTGTCGAAGAGATGAACAAGGATTACGCCGCTTCAGTTGCTGATGGCGTATATTCTCAATTTATGCGTTGTAATGAAGTCGAGATTCATCAAATACAGAACGCAGTTGAAAATCACCTGATGGCAGGTCCTTATAAAGCCGTAGCACGTGCCTACATCGAATATCGTCATGACCGAGATTCAATTCGAGAAAAGAAAAGCCGATTAAATGATGAAATTCGAGGGTTAGTCGAACAAACAAACTCAGACTTACTCAATGAAAACGCGAATAAAGACAGCAAGGTGATCCCCACACAGCGCGATCTTTTAGCGGGCATCGTTGCCAAGCATTATGCAAAGCAATACATGTTACCCAAAACCGTTGTACGTGCGCACGAAGCAGGGGATATTCATTATCATGATCTTGATTATGCCCCTTTTTTCCCCATGTTTAATTGCATGTTGGTTGATTTAGATAACATGCTCACACGCGGTTTTAAAATGGGAAATGCTGAAATTGATACACCAAAGTCCATTCAAACGGCTACAGCGGTGACCGCCCAAATCATTGCTCAAGTTGCCAGTCATATTTACGGCGGTACCACCATCAATCGCATTGATGAAGTGCTTGCGCCATATGTTGAAAAAAGTCATGAAAAACACCTTGAAATTGCGAAAGAATGGGGTATTCCTGATGTGCAAGGTTTTGCTAAAGCGCGAACAGAAAAAGAATGTTTTGATGCCTTTCAGTCTTTGGAATACGAAGTCAATACTTTGCACACCGCCAATGGGCAAACCCCTTTTGTTACCTTTGGTTTTGGTTTAGGGACAACGTATGCAGCTCGCCTTATTCAAGAGTCTATTTTAAAAAATAGAATTGCCGGGCTGGGTAAAAACCGTAAAACAGCAGTGTTTCCTAAATTGGTATTCTGTTTAAAATCGGGCCTTAATTTTAAAGCAGGTGAACCGAATTACGACATCAAGAAATTGGCTTTAGAATGCGCCTCTAAACGGATGTACCCAGATATTTTAAATTATGAAAAAGTGGTAGAAGTAACAGGTTCTTTTAAAACCCCAATGGGTTGCCGTAGTTTCCTGTCTGATTTTGAAGAAAATGGCGAGCTTCTTCATGAAGGCCGTAATAATCTTGGTGTGATCAGTTTAAATTTACCGCGTATTGCGCTTCGAGCGGAAGGTGATGAAAAACAATTTTACCGATTATTGGACGAAATGTTAGGGGTTGTTCGCGAAGGATTAGAAACGCGAATCTCTCGTTTAGAAGGCGTAAAAGCCAGAGTTGCACCTATTTTGTATATGGAAGGGGCTTGCGGTGTACGCTTAAATGCCGATGACGATGTGAGTGCTATTTTTAAAAATGGCCGGGCGTCTATTTCATTGGGGTACATTGGGATCCATGAAACCATTAATGCGCTTTACGGCACGAAAGAACATCTTTATGACTCTGAATTATTAAGAGAAAAAGCTTTTAATATTGTTAAGTATTTAAATGATGTTACGCAAAAATGGAAAGAAGAAACCGGATACGGATTCAGTCTTTACAGTACGCCAAGTGAAAATTTATGCAGTCGTTTTTGTAAAATTGATGCTCAAGAATTTGGCGTTGTGGAAGGGGTCACGGATAAAGGGTATTACACCAACAGTTTTCATTTGGATGTTGAAAAACAGGTCAATCCATACGATAAAATCGATTTTGAAATGCCATACCCTCCCATTACCAATGGAGGTTTTATTTGTTATGGTGAATACCCCAATATTCAAAACAATACCCAAGCTCTTGAAGATGTCTGGGATTACAGTTATACGCGTGTCCCTTATTACGGTACAAATACCCCCATTGATGAATGTTATGCGTGTCATTTTACTGGTGAATTCGAATGTTCCAGCAAGGGATTTGTTTGTCCCCGTTGTGGCAATCATGATCCTTCTAAAGTTTCGGTAACACGTCGAGTTTGTGGTTATCTTGGTAGCCCGGATGCGCGTCCGTTCAATGAAGGAAAGCAAGAAGAAGTGAAACGACGTGTGAAGCACATGTAAGGTCGGCTTGTGAATTATCATCAATATTATTCATTGGATGTTCTGAATGGTGAAGGAACTCGGTGCACTTTGTTTGTTGCGGGGTGTGAACATCAGTGTAAAGGCTGTTATAACCAAAGCACTTGGTCTGTGAATTCGGGGCATCTTTTTAATCAAGCATTAGAAGATAAAATAATTTCTGATTTAAATGACACACGTATCGTTCGGCGTGGTCTTTCGCTGAGTGGAGGCGATCCCTTGCATCCTGCGAATGTTTCGAGCATTTTATCTTTACTCACACGTATTCAGTTGGAATGTAAAGGAAAAGACATTTGGCTTTGGACTGGGTATAAATTAGAGCAATTGAATGACAAACAAAGAGAGGTTCTTTGTTTTGTGGATGTATTGATTGACGGTAAATTTGAGAAGTCTTTAGCGGATCCCGGTCTTGTGTGGCGTGGAAGCCTTAATCAAAATGTACATCGATTTAAAGGAGATAAAGAGGGTAGAATTTAAGATCCTAACATATTTTCCTGTCTTTTTATTTCATTGCGCATCACTCATTGAAGGGTGCGCTTTTTTAATTGAAAAATATCTTTTTGGACACCTTTTCTCTTTTTATTTAACCATATTCATTATTTTGAAACTTAATCTTGTTTCTATTGTCCACTAGGGTATAAAAATCAGGAGGAAAAAAATGATAAAACGTTACGCTTTCATGTGTTCATTTTTAGTGCTATCGCTGTTTTGCGCTGCTATTTATGTGCATTCTTATTCTGAATGTTCGCCAATTTTAAAAGACAATAAACGTATTTTTGGGGAGCAAGAATGGGTGAAGATTTCTTCGTTACCAAAACCTTTTAAGGCGCGTATTGACAGCGGAGCAACAACCTCTTCAATCAGTGCAACGGACATTGAAGCTTTTGAAAAAGAGGGTGAAGAATGGGTTCAGTTTAGGATTGAACATGGTGGAAAAAAAAGCGAACTTTTGACGCATCCTATTGCGCGGATGGTTCGCATTAAACAATCAAGCAGTAAAGGTTATGATGCTCGTTATGTGGTTAAGCTGCCTATCACCGTTGGAGATTTTACACAATTAAGTGAATTTACGTTAAGAGACCGACGCCACCTTACATTTCCCGTATTGATTGGTCGCAGTTATTTAGAAGACAAAGCGCTTATTGATGTGAGTCAAACCTATATACAGCCAGTTCTTTAATCGTGTCTAAATGATGATTTTTTGGCATTTTTTTAAAAAAGATCTCACGTATTCTTTGTGACAGAATGTCTTATTGCCTCCCTATTGAATAAGGATGAAATTATCTGATGTTAGAAAAACTTTTTCCGGCAGCTCCGGATCCTATTTTGTCTTTATCTTGTACTTTTAAAAAAGATCCTCGCCCTCAAAAAATGGACTTAGGAATTGGTGTGTATAAAGACCATTTAGGTCATACGCCTATTATGAAGGCGGTCAAATTAGCACAAGAAGAACTCGCCCTTCGCGAAACAAGCAAAGTGTATCTGGGGTTGGGAGGCAATGAAGGTTTCAATCATGCCATTACTGAGTTATTGCTCAAGGGAACGGCTGCTGAAAGTCGTAGCGCTACAATACAAACCCCAGGAGGAACTGGGGCGCTTCGTCTGATAGGAGAACTCATCTCTTTGGCAAAACCGAATGGGTGTATTTGGATGTCAGCTCCAAGTTATGTAAACCACAAACCCATCATGGAAGCTGCGGGTTTAAAGGTTCAGTTTTATCCTTATTTCAATGAAAAAACAATGCAAGTGGATGTCAATCCAATGCTGAGTGCATTATCCAAGGCTTCTAAAAACGACATCGTGCTTTTGCATGGATGTTGTCATAATCCAACGGGAGCAGATCTTCGCCTTTCTCATTGGGAAGGCATTACCGAATTAGCACAGAAAAAAGGCTTCATTCCTTTTGTGGATATTGCGTATCAAGGCCTAGGGAAAGGGTTAGAAAATGACGCACAAGGAGTACGCTTGCTTGCAAATAGTCTTGATGAGATTTTCATTGCTACATCGTACTCTAAAAATTTCGGTTTATACCGTGAGCGTGTTGGGGCTGCCATTGTGGTAGGAAAAAATATAAAAGAAGCCGAAAATGCAAAAGGCTGTATTTCTCAATTGGCACGTACGACATACACCATGCCACCTAATCATGGGGCCGCTATAGTTGAAACTATTTTATCTTCTAGCTCACTTAAAAAACAATGGCATGATGAGCTAAATGAAATGCGAGAGCGAATCTTTTGTTTGAGACATTTATTAACACAAGCGCTTGCGTTCCGTTTTAATGATGAACGATTTCATTTTATTCAAGATCACACCGGTATGTTTTCCATGCTTGGCTTATCTCCTTTTCAGGTTGAGGCTTTAAAAGCACAGTTCGGAATATATCTTTTAGGAGACAGCCGAATAAACATTGCAGGTTTGACTGAAGATAGCATTGATTATTTTGCAGATGCAATCAAAATTTTGGTGAAATAATGACTTTCAGATCTCCCGTAAGCGCGCAATAAAGGCGATTAAACGTCAATGTGATCAGCGTTACAGGGCTTTAATTTAGGACAGATCGTCGTTTGGATTTCGTGTGGCTAATTAATTATGGATAAACCCCCAGCTATGCTGGGGAGACTCACATAGGTTTCATCTTATACCGCGGTAAAGGTACATTCTGAACTTGCCCAAGAGTAAGAAGGAATGGAATGAATCAACTTATTTTGAACAATGATCGTTTTAATTAAACTCGTTTCGCTCTTTTTAATGTAACCTTCCGACAACTTAGCTCAAATTCTTTTTTTTGATCTGATTAACTGTC
>CAMRBZ010000218.1 GCA_947040595.1 uncultured Enterovibrio sp.
TAAGATGGGTGTCTAGATTAAATTAATATATGTCTGATTAATTTCTGGATGTCTTGATTAAATGAGCTTCAAAGGCGACGGGAAAAGCCGCGATAGAGCAAACGTTATTCAGTTCCCCAAGGTGAACAAATATCAATTAAACAACCATTAGGGTCTTTAACAAGAAATCTACGCTGCCCATAAAATTCGTTACGAGGCTCTTGCACAATAGAAAGATTCATTTCTATTGCTTTGTTATAGGTAACATCAACGTCTTCAACAACAAAGGTTACATACATCCCATTTGGACGATTTTGATACTCTTCTGGAACCAGTTCGTGGTTTCGTTGCATAATGCCATATTCAATTTCTGAATCTTTTGGTGAGCAAAGCTGTATATACCAATCACTTTCGTACTTAACGTTGAAACCAAGTAACTTGACATAAAAATCTTTGCTTTTCGGTAGATCATTGGAGCAGATATTGGTCAATATTCTCATGATTTTCTCCTTGTACATAAGCGCCTGCAATAAGGTGTACACCCACTAAGCTTGCCAAGCGCAGCGAACCTCAAACCAAAATCGCTGAGTCTAATGTGGCACCTTGATTGATTTATTATACCTTTCATTAACCCCACTGGCTCAACAGCTAATATTCTCTTTATACCCGTTTCCTTTGACGCTGCGTGGGTGTTGGCTAGGCTCGTTCAGCCTAATCACATCGTCCATCTATGCCGAGGGGCTTCAGTTGCTTGCCGCAGCGCGGATCTTCAATGACTTTGGGTATATGCGCGGCGCCTTTACCTGAAAATGAAAACAAAATGAATTTTAGTCGCGAAATAAAGACGCGCTTTGCTTATG
This sequence comes from uncultured Enterovibrio sp., assembly GCA_947040595.1. Classification (GTDB taxonomy): domain Bacteria; phylum Pseudomonadota; class Gammaproteobacteria; order Enterobacterales; family Vibrionaceae; genus Enterovibrio. The sequence goes on from CAMRBZ010000218.1 coordinate 840, forward strand.
ATCCTCTTAAATAAAGTTTGTTATTTTTTTAAGGATAAACAGAGGGAAGCAAGATGGGGCGTTGGAGTATTTTGTATAAGGCGTCATGAAAAGTCAGAAGGTCGCTTTCTGTGCATTTTTCCCATGTCAAGGCCTCTCCCACCACGCCATGGTGTCCAAATGCATTGAGGCGAATCTTCACCTTGGTAGGCAAGTTTTTTAAATATTCCCCTACTTGATGTACGTTCGATCCTAAATCGGATTTCTCGGAAATTGGCAATAAACGCACTTCATGCAATTTTCCTTCTTTTGCCAGAAAATTGATGCTTGAAATGACCCTGTGTTTGTCCTGTCCGACGAGCCATAAATGGGTTTCTGATTGCCAGGCTTTAAGATCGATCATGGCCCCGTCTAAATAAGGCATAACGCGTTGCCAGCCTGTGTGACTTAAGGATCCATTGCTGTCGATAAAGCAGGTTAAATGAGAAAGGGCAGGATCTGTTTTGATGGCTTTAAATAGGGCCACAATGAAGGGCAATTGCAAGGTGGACTCGCCGCCGGAAAGGGTGATCCCGTTGAGGAATAAATGGCATTGTTTTATTTTTTCAAGTACTTCAAATACGCTCAATAGAAGAATTTTAGGATTAGATTGATAAGGACACACATCAATGCATTTGTCACATCCTGTGCATTGAGCTTCGTTCCAGACCACTTTTTTGTGTGTATTTAATTGAAGGGCTTGGGTTGGGCAATGAGGGATGCATTCAGCACAATCTCGGCAGTGTTGAATGGTGTGTGGGTTATGGCAATTGATGCATTTAAAATTGCAGCCTTGTAAAAAAAGAACGAAGCGATTCCCAGGGCCGTCAACGCAAGAGGATTTCAGAATACGACTGATTTGGGCTTTCATATTTTGAGGTTTTTCTGACATGGTATTTTCTTTATGACCTGATAAAAGAGAGGGGCGATTGCGGCTGATGCAAGAAAGTGACCCCTTCATTTTTTTGCAAGGATCCGGTGTCTTGTGCTTAATCGCCCCTGTTTTTATGGATGACAAAAAGACACTGTCTTGTGAGATCATGCTTCTTTATACCCGTCGCCTTTGAAGCCTCTTAGGTTTTGGCTGCGCCCTCAAAGCCCAATCACAGAGTGCATCTCTGCTCAGGGGCTTTTCGTTCTTGCCGCTTACCTGAAACTTCAAATATCTTGGGTATGATCCGTTTTTGTTTCATAAAAAGGGGACATTTCGGTACAAAGCACGCGCGGGACACGTTCTAAAACCTGTGTGTTTACAGCCGCTTCTGCGCCAAGCCAGGTGGTGTTTTTTCGTGAACCTTCTTCTTTAAATCTTTCTATGTCAGACAATTTCACCATGTAGCCTGTGATCCGCATTAAATCATTGGATGCGACATTTGCGGTGAATTCACGAAATCCCGTATGGAGGGCGCCTTTACACAGGTTAAACATGGCTTCAGGGTTTGATTTGATGGTTTCATCAAGGGTTAAAATATCGCTGATGCCTGAGGTGTAATAACGGTGGTGAGGCGCGGTTGCTTGTACATAGGCCACAGGATCAGGCTCTGTACCATAGGGGATCCTTAGCCCTGGCGTGACCTCTACATCAGAGCTTATCCCCCCTTGCGCATGGAGCAAGGCTTTTCCATTGAAGCCGTATTTGACGGGGGTTGTTTCGACAATCTCATTGAGGGTTTTTGAAATGCGTAAGCTGAATGCATTGGCTTCATTGTCATGGCCGTATTTTTTGTTTTCCCCCTCTTTTTCCATCAAGATATTGACCGCTTCTGCCATGCCATAAACACCGAACATGGGCGCGAAACGTGCTTCTTCAATCAGGCCTTCTTGGGTTAAAAATCCTGAAAAGAAATGAGAGGACTCATGCAGGAAACGGCTTCTGACATCGATTAACTCAAACATCAATTCAGCGTATTGAGGAAGGACGTGTAGGAGAAAATCGTCTGAATTTTTGGATTTTTGTGCGACGGATTTAAGGTTCATTCGAACCAAGGTGTTTGCGCCTCCTGCCAGAGGAAGTGAATTATAACAACTCACAATACCGAAGCCTTTTTCTCCGTAGGCCTCGGCATGCATGGGGTAGTTTGCAATGTGAGGTTTACTGCATTCGCAGATGTTTTTTGTGGCTTGGCGAAGCAGTGCATCGGGCGTCACGTCGGCGGCGTACATAAAAGTGAGGTTGGGGGCAATTTGTTTTAGTTTTGCATCCACCTTTAAAATGGTGCGACAAATAACATTGTCTGTCGGGCCGATGTTTGCGTGCATAAAGGCATCAGGCAGGGTGCGGTCGAGCAAGATCCAAAAGCGAGTGAGTTTTTCTTCGATTTCTGCGTCTGTTAAATCTCCAACAAAAGGAAGAAGGAGATCATCGAGTTGCCCTAGATACACGGGGATTTGGGTAACGGATGGCACATGATGATAAAGAATATTAAGCATATTCAGAGCATCATCAAAGTGTGTTGCTGGAAGAAGCTCTAAATAGGTGGAGCCATTTTTTAAAAATTTGGCGTAGTCTGGCAAAACATAACGGGGCTTAAAGGGGGCATTTCCTTCAAACATATCACAGAGGACGCCCTCTTTCATTGCCCTTGATAGGGCGGTTGAAACAGGAAGGGAAGGTAAAGTCGCTTCGGCTTCTATGGTAAGCCAGAGGTTTTTTTGTTTGGGAGATAAATGAGGATCGGTGATGATTTTAATGAAACGCTCTTGATGTAAAGAATAGGCTGGGTTCATAAAGAAAGGCTCTGTTTGAATGGGTGAGAAATTTTACGTTGAAAGGTGAGATTTCACAATTGAGACAGACAAAAAAGCAGAAAAAAGACGGCTCTGCTTTTTTGTAAAGGGGGAGGGGGGCTTTGGATTATTTAACTTCAAGGCCTTGTGCTTGCATATCAGCATGATAGGAGGAGCGAACAAAAGGGCCGCACGCGGCATGGGTGAAGCCTAGATCCAGTGCAATCTGCTTGAGTTCATCAAATTCGGAAGGAGGGATGTAACGTTCTACCGGGAGATGAGAGCTGCTTGGCGCTAAATATTGACCCAAGGTCAGCATGGTGACGCCGTGTGCGCGCAAATCGATAAGAACTTGAACGATATCTTCTTTTGTTTCTCCAAGGCCCATCATTAACCCTGATTTTGTGGGGATGTTTGGGTGCATTTCTCCAAACGTTTTTAATAATAAAAGAGAGCCTTGGTAATTTGCGCCGGGACGGACTTTCTTATAAAAATGAGGGGCGGTCTCTAAATTGTGGTTGAATACATCTGGCGGGTTTGTATTTAAAATCGCCAACGCTTTTTCCATTCGACCTCGAAAATCAGGCACCAAAGTTTCTATTCGGATGGAGGGGCTGAGTCTGCGAATTTCGCGGATGCATTCTGCAAAATGTTCGGCTCCACCGTCACGTAAATCATCACGATCAACCGATGTAATGACAACATATTTGAGTTTCATGTCTTGGATGGTTTGGGCTAAATGCAAAGGCTCTTCTGGATTGGGGACGAGTGGGCGACCATGTCCGACATCACAGAAGGGGCATCTGCGGGTACAAATTGCCCCTAAAATCATAAAGGTTGCAGTGCCATGATTAAAACATTCCGCTAAATTCGGGCATGATGCTTCTTCACAAACGGAGTGCAAATTATGTTTACGCATGGCCGCTTTTATTTCTTGGATCCGTTGCGTATTTGAAGGAAGCTTAATTTTCATCCAAGCCGGTTTTGGAAGGATCTCTCTTTTTTCAGATGGGATATTTTTAATGGGGATCTGTGCCATTTTATTTTGCTTGCTCATTTTAGGTCGCTTTTTGTTTGGGACTCGACCTCATGATAGCCAAGGTGCAAAGTCAGTTTTTCTATTAACACAGGAGACAAGGTTGTCAGTGATGTTGGGCCGTTTAAATCTGCTGTTTGTGTCATTTTCATTCCCGCATAACCACAAGGATTAATACGAAGAAAAGGCGATAAATCCATATTGACATTTAAGGCCAAACCATGGAATGAACAGCCTCGTCGAATTCGAAAGCCCAAAGAGCAAATTTTACTCTCATTGATGTACACCCCTGGGGCATCGGGTTTGGCTTTTGCTGTCAAATTAAAATGCTGCAATGTGTCAATAATTGCATTTTCTGTGTGTGTGACGAGATCACGAACACCCATTTTTTTTCTTTTTAAATCAATGAGCAGATAAGCGATTTGCTGGCCTGGTCCATGATAGGTGACTTGCCCTCCTCGGTTGCTTTGTACGATGGGAATATTCCCTGTTGCCAGTAAATGTTGGGCTTTACCTGCTTGGCCTTGAGTGAACACGGGGGCATGCTCAAGCAACCAAATTTCATCTGTGGTGTCTTGGGTTCGAAGATCAGTAAAGCGATGCATCGCCTCTAACACAGGAGAATAGGGTTGCAACCCAAGGTGTTTGATGATCAGTTTATTTTTATGCAACACATGAGCCCCTTTGACTTTTTTCGTGCGCATTAGTAAGGCGCTGGGTTACATTGTGAGCTTATTATAATGACCGGGCGCTAAATGAACAGCCACAACCGAATATCCCCTTTTATTTGAAACACTCTTGCGTGTTTTCAGTGGGCGTTAAGTCCAATTTCAGACGCCTTCGATACCCGTCGCCTTTGAAAGCAGTGCAGCTAAGCGCTAATACCCATACAGCTAAAAATGTGCTTTGATGTGTGTCTTTATTTGCTCGCTTTCG
>CAMRBZ010000219.1 GCA_947040595.1 uncultured Enterovibrio sp.
TATTATTTATACAATTCCTTTGTTCTGAATTTAGTCGCCATACGGCTGTAGCAATAATGTGGCCTGCCATGTTCATTTTTTAAATGTTCATTGGTGTCCGCGTTATTTTTTTATATGCACTCTGTGTAGTATTTATGTGTTATTTTTGACTTAATGCAAAGGAGAAAGATTATTTTCTAATGGATCACAGCTGTGATTTATGTATTTTCTATGTAAGATCTTATACCCCTCGCCTTTGAATCTGCGTGGGTGCTGGCTAGGCTCGTTCAGCCTAATAATATCCTCTCTCTATGCTCAGGGGCTTTATTTTCTTGCCGCAGGCGCGTATTTTCAAGTGTCTTGGATATATCAAAAAATGAATTGCTTTATATATGGAAATACAGGCATTATATAGCTCCTTTTTACCCGTCCCCTTTGAAGCGGCGTGGGTGTTTCCTGTTCTCGTTCAGGTCAATCACAGAGTAAATTTATGCTAAGGGCCTTCACTCCTTGGTTGCAGGCGCGCATCTTCAAGTGTCTTGGGTATATTATATTTTTGAGACTTTTAAAAATGAAAATACTGATTCTTCTCTCCTTTATTTCAGGGGCTCTTTTTGGCTGTGGTGGCAGTGGCACGGACAGCACTACAAAACCAAGCCTTTTATTTTTTGATGGCATATATGCAAATAATGACGCGTTCATGTTAGTGGATACCGAATTGATGAAAGGTATGTACGAAATGAATGGGATGATTGGGAGCAACGGCGAAAATATTTTAAGCTTTGATGGCTTTACTCAGAGCGATAATTCGATGGTATTTAAAGGCTCTAAACGTTGGTCTAATCAATCTTTTTATCAGGATGAAAAGCAATCGATGACTGCATTATTTAGCAATGATCATGTACAAACTATCACGAATGACTTTACCCATCATTTACTCAGGCAGCCTGCCAGTGTTGAATTATCAAAATTAGTCGGCACACACATGACGAGCGGAGGGCAAATTACTGAAATTAGAGAAGAGGGTCAATTTACTTCTTATGGAAATGCTTTAGGTTGCACTTATGAAGGAAAACTTAAAATGATTAAAGGGCTTTATTATTTTTCGACTGTAAAAGTAACTGCTTGTATAAATCCCCTTATGGATGGCTTTTACAATGGCTATTTTTTCACTTTGAAAGAGGGGAATAATATTAATTTGTTTGCGATATTTCATCACAGAAATCATGCCATCTGGGGGGCAATGCCAATCACCCCATAATGAACACTAAAAATTCGATGTATATCACAAGATTTGTGAAGGCGTGCGCCTGCGACAAGTGAATGACGTTCCTGCGCATACATGAAGGATCTGGCGGGGCAGAATGAGCCTAAGCGAACCCTTAACACCGAACATCTAACACCCTGCCACCTCCAAAGGTGACGGGTATACACATTGATTTTATGATGTGTCTCTGGATGAATAAAGGGCGCGAGTTTTTGTAAATCAAAAAAGCCGAGTCTTGAAGGCTCGGTTTTAAATGGTTTGTGATGTTAATTTGAGGCGTTTTATACCTGACGTCTTTGAAACTGCGTGGGTGTTAGCTTCTCTCGTTTAAGATCAATCACAGCGTCGAACTGTGCTCAGGACCTTCACTTGTTTGCCGCAGGCGCGCGTCTTCAAGTGTCTTGGGTATCGGCTACTGGCTTAAATTTTTTGGGATTATCAGCAATGAATATTGCTTTGGCTTCGTTCGCTTGCCGCCTACACGTATCTTCAATTCCTTTGCGTATATTTAGCTGAGTCTTATTTTTAAATCATCAGTTTCAAATTAGCTACACTTTTATTTGAATATTGAAAAAAACGATGAATGTATACCTCTGTGGAGTTGAGCAAAATTATGGGGACCAATCAAACAGGGGTAACAATGAATAAAATTCTCCGCCAACCCGAAGTGATAATTAATGCATTGCATTAAAAGGAAAATCCAGGATTTTCAAGATCGTTGGAATCAAGTCGATATGTACCCCAGCAGCTTGTAATTTGATTGGTCCCACATTATGTCTCAATCAATACGCGGGCTTGAGGTCGAATTTAGCGCAATTGGAAAACGATAAGCCAATGTCTATCGATAAATTAAAAAACGATGATGAACAATGAAAAATGGTGATCTAACGTGAATTTAATTTATAAATTTTGTGAAGTAATAGCTTTGGAGAAAAGTTAATGGCATCAGGCTTTTCAAATTTAGCATTGGTAAAAAAAGTCACCATTATTCTTGTGTTAGTGGGGTGGATCCCGGCGGGTATTGCGGCATTTTTTGGGCTTTATAGTGCGAGCGCCTTGTTAGAGCTTGAAAAAACCAACACGATGCAAGCTATCGCAAAACTAAAAGGCGACAGCCTCGAGCTCTATTTTGATCATGCGAAAACGGTGCTGGTCAATTTGGCCAAAAATCCGATTTCTATCAATGCCGCCCCCGAATTTATCGATGCGTTTTCTCAATACTCACTGGATAACATCGACTCATCTACCCTTGATCTTCAAGATTATTATCAAAACCAATTTGGTCGGATATTTAATGAAAAAAACAATCAACTTATTGATTTTAATGAGATGCTGTTAAATGTCAGTCCGAAAGCAATCTCATTGCAGCAAGCATATATTTCTAAAAACCCTTATCCTCTTGGTGAAAAAGATCAGCTCATTAGTGCAGGATCAACCCAATACGATCTGACCCATCGCCAATATCATCAATCGTTTAGAAATTATGTGGTGGATTTTGGTTTTTATGACATTTTTATTGTCGATTTAACCTCGGGCGATCTGGTTTATTCTGTTTTTAAAGAATTAGATTTTGCGACTAATTTATTTCACGGGCCATACAGTCAATCAGGATTAGGTCAGTCATTTTCAAAATTAAAACAAACCTTAAAGAATGAAAGCTCACCGATAATATTTAGCGATTATCAGCCTTATTTACCTTCGTTTTATGCCCCCGCGAGTTTTATTTCAACCGTTATTTATTCTGAGCAAGATCCCGTCGCCGCGTTAATTATTCAGCTGCCACTTAGCAAAGTGAGTCAAGTGATGAATAAAAGCTATGGGCTCGGAGATACGGGCGAGTCTTATCTGATTGGGATGGATAAAAAATTACGCTCAGATACGTTTTTTGATGATGATTTTACGGTTAAAAGTGCCTTTCAATACAATCAAACTATTGATTCAGTGCGGGTAAATAATGCCGTTAATGGGGTCAGATCAGCGCAATCATCGCCTTTAAAATCAGATAATTATGCGGGTGAGGAAAGCGTGGGTGTCTATGAGCAGTTTCAATTAGATAGCGATACTCGCTGGTTTATTGTTATTGAGCAAAAAACCTCAGAAGCGTTAGCCAGCATTTATTCCTTACAAAAATCATACCTCTTGTTGAGTGTGATATTGCTGATGATAGTCTTGGTTATTGCGATGCGTTTTGGTCAATATATTGCAAAACCCATACAAGATCTCAGCGCTTTTATTATGTCCTTGCATCAGCATTGGCGCTTTTCACAAAGAGCCAAAGTTTACAACGAAGATGAAACCGGGCAAGCGGCCAGAGCGCTCAATGCCATGCTGGGATCATTAGATGACGCGGTAAAAGATATTTCCTTAACCATGTCAAAATTTGCTGAGGGTGATTTTAAATGCCGAGTCTCGCAAAATTTGGTGGGCGATCTTGATAAGCTAAAAAATAAAATCAATGACAGTGCCACGGTGATTGATAACACCATCGAAGATATTGGCGATGTGATGTCGGAGATAAAAAAAGGAAAATTTGATAAGCGAGTCATGACCGAAACCAAAGGGCAGCTGGCAAGATTAAAAGATCAAGTGAATCAATCTGCGATGACGACGGCTGAATTTATCTTTGATACGAGGCAAGTGATGGCCTTGCTTGAGGCTGGACAATTTAATCAAAGGGTTAGCGCACATGCATCCGGTGAGCTTGCCGAGCTGAAAGATTCAATTAACCATTCTATCGGCAATTTTGAAGCCATTATTTTACAAATTTGCACTGTGATGGAGGCGATGAGTAAAGGCGATTTAGGCCGAAATATTGACGTTGAGGCGAAGGGAAAGCTTTCTGAGTTAAAGGAATCGGTCAATCTGGCTTCAAATTCCACCAATCAAGTGATCCACAGTATTTTAAATGTGATGGAGGCTTTTGTCGCCGGTGATTTCAAAACGCGGGCGGAGGAAAAAGTGCAGGGCGATTTATTAAAATTAGCGTTAGCCGTTAATAGCGCAGGGGATAAATTAGAAAAAACCTTTGGCCATATTCAAGAGGTGATGAAATCTTTAGCCAAAGGCGATTTATCTCGATCTTTTACCATGAAAGTGGAAGGGGATTATGGTTTATTAAAACAACATATCAATCAAACTATTACCAATCTTAGCGCCATGATTTGTGACATCAAAACAACCGCCACAACGGTTAACCTTAAAACGGATGATGCGAGTTTAAATGTGGCGGGGCTCAATGAGAAATTAAATAATCAAGTTGTGAAGATTGAAAATATTGGCTTGTTAATGAGCAGTATGCGCAGTTCGATGGATGAAATTTTAATCAAATCACAAGCATGTGCATTGTTATCTCAAGAGGCAGAGCAGCATTCGATTCAAGGTAAAAAGGTCACCGATGACGTAAAAAAAGCGATGGAAGAGATAACCATCTCGAGCCAACAAATGCAGAAGATCCTCGACACCATAAATGGAATAGCGTTTCAAACCAATCTTTTAGCTTTAAATGCGGCAGTTGAAGCGGCGAGGGCGGGTGAGCAAGGAAGAGGCTTTTCTGTGGTGGCAGGGGAAGTTCAAGGATTAGCAAAGCGAAGTTTGAGCGCGGCAAAAGAAATCGCGGCATTGATTAATGAATCAGATACACGGATAGCCAAAGGCGCGAGCCAAGTGAGAGAGTCAGGTAAGCTTTTAAAGAAAATTACCGAATCAAGTAAAGATGTCAGCTCAAATTTTGAAAAAGTTGATACCGCCATTCAAATTCAATTTGGGCACGTTGAAAACGTTTCAACCGATATTTTTTCTGTTGAAAAAAACATTCAGAATTGCTCGCAGATAATCCAGCAATTAAAAAACAACATGGATGACGTGACCTCTCAAGCTGACGGGCTTACCGACATGATCAAGCGATTTAAATATTAAACCTTAGATTGCAGCAATATACCCAAAGTGATTTAAGATGCGTGCCTGCGAAAAGCGAGTGAAGATCCTTGAGCATAGATGGACTCTGTGATGAGGCTGAACGAGCGTAGCCAACACCCACGCAGCTTTAAAGGCGACGGGTAATGTAATTGGTATCATACAGGATAAATAAATCGTGCCATTTTTTGTAAATCCAAAAAAAAGCCGAGTCTCGAAGGCTCGGCTTTAACGGGTTTTTGATGTTCATTGAGGTCTTTTAGGCCATCAGTCTGAAAGCATCAAAGAGCTGGCTTTTGCCTCAAGGTTTGAGTCGC
>CAMRBZ010000220.1 GCA_947040595.1 uncultured Enterovibrio sp.
GTTCCGTCTTTTGTGAAATTTGCTCTAGTGCAGCTAAGCGTTTATACGCAAGCACATTAGAGTTGCAATATTCGGCTTGTGTAAGTCCATATAAATGCCTTCTGCATATTTTTATGTTGTATGGGTATTTGAGCTTGGCTGCACTAGTGACAACTATCTTGAAAAACACCGGTAAGCACAGAGTCTATTTTTGTGAGCAATTCTATCATCGCATTACCCACTTCTTTTTTCGTTTTACTAAAAACGCGTTTAACCAATGTAAAGCGACTCGCTCGATCAACCAGTGTCACTAAATGTGCATTTTGACCATGAACGGTGTCACCTTCCCAATCACCTATTCGGTATCTTTTTTCAACAATCGCAGGTCTTTGTTCAATATCGACTCTATTCGGAATTAAGCGCACACCCGCGCTATTAGTGCGTTTTCCGCCTTTCCAGCGCGTTTTCCCAAACCTTGGAAGATGTCGATATAACTTGCCACCGTTCAATCTGTTTTCTCTTATTCGCCTATAGATTGTGCTGTGACTCAAGGCTTCTACCGTTTTCAATTCAAGAGACAATTCGTTCACTAATTGCCTGCGCTGACCAACCTATTTTAATATGCTCAGCGATTATTTCATCGGTTCGGTCGTTTCGTTTGTTCGCTTTTTTAGATGTTCTTTTTCTCAGTTCACTGCGTTTTTGAGCCTCATCTGGAGAGTATCTGGCGTGAGTTGAATTGCGTCTTAGCTCTCGACTAACGGTGCTGAAATGTACACCGAGTCGATGAGCAATTTCTCTCAATACCATGCCTGTATTACGATAAGCAAAAATCTGGTATCGTAAACCTTGAGTTAGCTGTTGGTGGTGTTTGTTTTGTTTGTTCATCACAGACCTAGATTTATGTGTGAGAGCCTAGATTTTGCCTTCAGCTAACTCACCAATCAAATTTTAATCTGTTGCAATTAATGTATTACTTCAGCCTCGCTTTAACTTACCCATAAATACAAAGAATTCTCCATCAAAACATCAATAAGGTTTTATATTTTCTCGACTGTCCATGAAAATCGACAAGAAAAAATCATGAATCTCCATTTTAATTTATCAAAAATAATAAGTGGAATATTAAAATACAGGATAAGAGGAACTTAATAAGAAACTAAACACATTAAAACGAAGGGCATATTAATATTATAGATCTAGTGCAGCTAAGCTCAAATACCCATACAACATAAAAATATGCAGAAGGCATTTATATGGACTTACACAAGCCGAATATTGCAACTCTAATGTGCTTGCGTATAAACGCTTAGCTGCACTAGGCTCATCAAAAAAATATAACCATATTTTAAACAGGGTAATCAATGAAGATGAACGTAACTTTTATCTATCCAAGCATATATTAAATGAGAAATACATTGCATTTAATTATAATTCAGATATAATTCAAAATTATACATTAGTGGGGCATATTTAGTTATTAATTTAAATATAATGCATACTTCTCTACACGTAGATCTTGAAATTAGGGATGTGCATTAATCGAATTCGGCCATCCTATTTAATACATGAGACTTAAACAAACACGTTCCCTTTGAAAAAAGATCAGGACCTCAGTTAGTTAATTTTCTAGTAACTATTACTTTATACAAAAACATATGAGTATTTTGCGTACAAAATCGACTTTAAAAAGGTGAAAGATTGCATGAAATCGAAGTAAATATAATTAATTACAAAATATAGCCGACTTCTAGTCGTATTTTTTAACAGAAAGAAGTTAGCACTGGATAGCTACATTTCTAGTAATGAAATGACGATTTAATTTCAATAAATAAAAACCTAATTTTAATCTATAACAATTTATTCTATGGAGAAAGTATGGTGATAATCCAAAGAGTACAAATAGCTTTGCTCTCATTCGCTTTTAGTCTGTCTTTTTTAAGTGATTTACAAGCAGCTGAAATATGTAGCCCAACGAACCAGTGGGGAAATAACTGTGTTGGTCCAAAACCACCATTGCCACCAAATGGATGGGATCAAGGACGTATATCACATGCAAGAAAACATCACTTCCAAAATGTTACAATACCTCAATTTCAGATATACAAAAATGCAAATGACGATCTCAATAGAAAATTTAATTTAAAACTAACTAATGACGCAAAGACCTTGGGTCTAGTTTTTGAGAATTATTTTTTATATTTAAAGATTTGGCACACTCACTCTTTGAGTAGCTTTTCTGAATACTTCGGAAGTAACGATCTTCAAAAGGTTGCAAATGATCACAAAGTCCCATTACGTAATAAGTTTAAAGAATTAATAACTGAAAAACTAAAATATTATGTGTCACAATATGCACTTTTAAAGAAAGATGCATCCGTTCAGTATATCTCATTCAATTATTGGGCTAAGGCTTATCTCTATGCAGTATCTGGACATTCTGGATTTGAACCAGCATGGAACTACAGTGATGGCTATGACAATTATCGATACGCGGATTTTGTTTATGCCGTTAATGGACCGGGTTATGATTATGTGAACCAAAAGTCCATATCTGACTATTGGAACAATGCAGCAACACAACCAATACTCTCTATTCGTGTAGATAGACAAGAACTCTCGCCAAATTATAATTTTTTCGACCATATTATAGCGACTTATGATCGGCAGGTTGATGCTCTCCTTGAAAAAAAAGTAGGTCCTTCAGAATTAGATATAGCCATTAGCTATGTAATAGATTTTAACTCAACAATATTTCAAAGTACTCTTATTGGAGATCCACATAAAGTAGATTTGATCTCAACATATATAAACTTTTCCGCGTTTGACAATCAAATGAAGGATGAAGTACTTGATATCATATTTTTTAAAAACAAAAGCACAGCTGTAGAATCCTCAATAGCATTAGCCATTCTGTATTATAAAAACATAAAAGACTCTGAATATAAATCTCGAATTAAAAAACTTGCTTCTGAAATTTTAAAGGAACCCTGGGCAAAAGAAGAATCAAAAATTAAAAACTTTATTTCTGCACTAGAATCAGGAAATGAGGACGCATACAAAATCATTTTAAATGATGATTATATTAAATATGTTTTCGAAGAAAATACTATAAAAAATAGTTTCTGGAACGATAATGTTGAAATTGGTGGAATTCGACCTTACCTCGTGGGTGACGAATTACGTTTACTAGAGTCAAAGATAAAAGGTGTACCAAGTAAAAATAATCTATATTATCCAAAAGAGAGGAAATCTAATCGAGATTGGACCTATAAAGGTATTCTGATTACAAGTAGTGATTATCGTAAATTCATCGTTCCTGAAATGATCAAAAATTCCCCGAAATTTAACAGTTTCACTCAAAAAGGGGATGTTCATCACTTTTTAGGTGGATTTTATACTCCTAGATTTGAAGGAAACTCAAGCGACCTTGGATATTACTATCCTGATAAGGGAGTAAGTGATGAACATTGGGATTATATTGGAGACGAGACAAAACCTTCAGAATCTTTTTATTATTACGTGGCTCATACGTTACGAAATCACAAAGTCTTAACTAACAGTCTGATGCTATGGGGAACGTTGGTAAGCAACAGAGTAAATAACATAGAATATATTAGTTCATTAAAAACTGATAAATTCGATTTAGAAAACAAATTGAAAAATTTGATAAGTGGTTTATCTGATGAAGCTAGCTCTTATGTTTACACCCCTCTAGACCCATATGTTTTAGCTGGTGCAAAGGTAGATTTTCAAACGACTTCTCGACTAGGAGCACAATTTGATACTTGGGTAACCCAGAATATTGATGCACTCGAAGATTTTAATAATGGCTATATTCCTAATGACATGGAAATTCTTACTCACTGGTCTCAAGGTCGATGGTCACCTCCAGAGGGATGGAATGAATGGTATATTGAAGCTCAAGACAAAATTAGCCCATCAATGAGAGTATTATCTGATAGTATTCGAGGCGTTCGAGAGATGAAAGCGGGCGTATCAGTACATCTTGATAATTCTGTACTAATACACTCTATAAATAATATGGCATTGATACCTGAACTCACTGCCGCAACAGTCTCCATGATTAGTTTAAGCACGATTTTAACAACGATCATTTTAATATAAGGCTAAAAGATTTAACGATAAAAAGGTCAGAGTCTGACTCTGACTTATCTCCCCCTATGTATTAATATTCCAATGAAATGGTATGATTGAAATCATGTTACCCTCATTCCTAACCTAATCTCGATTTTTTAAAATCTGGCGTTGAAATCAAATTTAAAATACAAATGTTGCACGTAGCGTCACATGGCAGTATGGATTTATGGACACCCCCGTCTTAGGATGCCTAGGAATAAAGATTTTTTTCCATGTGCGGAATGTCGGGTGTAAATAAATCGGTGTCCATTTTAATGATGTGAGGTTATTGCATTTTTATGTTAGAAGGTTTTCTTTCGACTCACAAAGGTAAATGAAATTTGAAAGTGAAGCGCTCAGAGCCAATAAAATATAAATGGGCCAGGTAAAACCTTGGGTAAGAAAGGTGCTAGTGCAGCTAAGCTCAAATACCCATACAACATAAAAATATGCAGAAGGCATTTATATGGACTTACACAAGCCGAATATTGCAACTCTAATGTGCTTGCGTATAAACGCTTAGCTGCACTAGTTCACCGCCACGCAGGCGGCTTAGAAACAAGACAAAACGCCGCATTGACAGACACAGCGGTTCACCGCCACGCAGGCGGCTTAGAAAAATGATTGATGCTGATGTTATTGATAAAAACAGTTCACCGCCACGCAGGCGGCTTAGAAATTCTGAATTCCTTGATCGGTGTTTGCCAAGCTGTTCACCGCCACGCAGGCGGCTTAGAAATCATGTTTGTACTACCAATACATTTTTGATATGTTCACCGCTACGCAGGCGGCTTTGAAAAATTCAACACGCTCGAAATCAATTTCGTTCGCGTTCACAGGATTTAACAAGACGCCCATATTAAATTCTTTCGAATTCAAACTGCTCCACTAAGCAGGCAGTGATGAGTTTTTGTTCATATTTGAATCCATTAACATCAGCATCATCGCGACGATCTCATCAAGAAAAGTGGCCTTAGCGGCACTTTCAATTACGAGTGGCTGTTCAAAATGAACCTTGTAAATGAAAGAATTTGTTATGGGTGTCTGGTTAGAGCAGTTCATTTTTAAACAAAAGATGAGACGTCTGACTAACCGAAATTGGGGCGTGAGTATGGGTTATCAGCTATTTAAAGTGCGGCACCGATCTTTAAACAAGAAGGCAAGGTTGGATCCGTCGTTGTGTGCGTATGTGATTTTTGGTTTAAGAGAGTGGCGCCCGTGGCGAAAACCACGGACGAAGGTGCAAAACTTACTTAAGCGTGGCGTCAGGATCCAATCAGCCGAAGCTTCTGGTATTACAAGAAAAGGCCCGTTGTGAGGTTTAAAAAAAGGAAGTTCGAAAACACC
>CAMRBZ010000221.1 GCA_947040595.1 uncultured Enterovibrio sp.
CACTTTATCAAGGTGATGTACCTCATCAAGGAACAATGTTTTTTTGTCCGCCTGAAAAAAAGCCCCTTCTTTCTTTTTAATCGCCCCTGTAAATGCCCCTTTTATATGTCCGAAGAGCTCACTTCTGGCCAAATCTGGATTCGTCTGAAATTGAGCGCAATTCACATTAATGACGTCTTCTTTTCCTTGGCAAGCATACACATCCCTGACCACTTTTGTTTTTCCTGTTCCTCGTGGTCCAAGCAACAAAACAGTAAAATTATCTCCGAGCTCTCGGTATTTGGTTAACCATTTATAGGTATTATTTTGTTGTTTCGATAAACCCGCTTGATCCGCATTCAGTCGTTTTAATAAATCCTTTTCTACACGTTCTATTTTGATGGGGGTGAGTCTTTGTTTATCGTTGGACTCTTTTTTATTGATGCATTTAATAAAATGAACAGATTTAAAGCGCGGAGAACTCCAAGAAAGATAATGAAAGGCAATCTGAAAACTCGTTATGCTTCCCCAAAGATTGACATACGTGCACGCGTTGAAGTGTTCTTTATCCAAGCACTCTCTCAGTGCTGCCGCCGTTTTATATTCATCATCCAGTTGCTCATACTTTATATCAAGAGAAACAAATTCAATTGCTTTTGATTTTTTATAGACGAGTGAGTTTTCTTTATACCAAGCAATCTGAGTTCCAATGCTGAATTCATTTAAAATGTGCCAAAGATCTTCTTTATTTCGCCAATGTTTTTTCACCCATTGATAATTTGGAAAACGCTTGTCTTCATTGTTTTTCAAATGGGAAACCAATTCGGACAAATCTTCGCTCGTTTCTTCGTAATGATTTGATGTTTTTTTAATGCTATCGAGAATGCTCTTTTGTTTTTCTTCAGATACAAATTCTTTCCACCTTGAAATCCTTCCATCAGAATCCTCATAATCTTTGGGTAACAAATAGATCACTTTTTCAAGGTGCTTCAATTGTCCATTTTGAGAGAATTTCTCGTGCATCTTGTACGAATCAAATAATTCATCACTTAAAGGAAGCTCTTGTTTTTGTTCATAAGCATCATTGATAGCTTGGAGTACGACATCTAAAAACCCAATGCCGTGCCATTCAAAAAATGGCGTGATAAACGTGAAGGACTTGCTCATTTTCTTCTTATTTTTCAAGTTATTACATTTTGGTTAACTTTAATAAACCAAAAGGTTAGATGTCAACATGTAAAAAATCAGACCCACTTCAATAACAATCACAAGTAACTGATTTAAAAGGCTTTATTTTTCATTCTTACGATCCTTTTTTTTGGCCTCTTCTTTGCATTTCTTCTTTTAAAGAAGTTATTCAAAAACAAGCCTCTCGCTCAAAAAAGGATCATAAATGAAAAGCTCACACTGTTTTAGCCGCTCAACAAATAAACCTCTTTGGGTGTACTTCAGCCGTTCAAAAGCAAAAAATTCCGCCCAGCATATAAATCAACGAAAAAAAGATAAGTTGATTGAATATCAATGCGATAGGTGCAAACATTGGCATTTAAATCCTTTGGCGAAACACAGCCCCTCTGAAACGTGTATTCATTGCAAAGGAAGAGATGGCCAAAACAAACAAGGCGACCCCACACGAGCAATCGCTCAAAAAAGAGCTGATATACCTGTCGCCTTTGACGTTGCGTGGGTGTTGGCTACGCTCGTTCAGCCCAATCACATAGTATCTCTATGCTCAGGGGCTTCGCTCGCTTACCGCCTACACGCATCTTCAATTCTTTTGGGTATATTATATTTCGGGAAGAAAGTAAAAAATCAAACATTTATCCATGCCAATTTAACAAAGGCTGGCATTTAACGAAAAAATAAAATTCGTTTTAATTTGATGGAAAATAAAAAATGATAATAAATCAAATAAAAAGTATTAATTATAAACTTTTGTTCGTTCTCATACTGAGCGGTTTTATTCCGTTAATCTATTCAACAACGAGAATTCATCTCTTAGGCACGATGCCAGATGCATGGGCATTCAGTATCGCGGCACAAGTGGCATGGTTAAATGTGGGTTATGAAGTGCTCAGCGAAGCATTATTGATTCCACTGGCCTTTCTTCTTGGGCAGGTTATTTCAGAAAAACGCGCTTATCAAACACGGGTTTCAACCTCTTTGCTGATTGTTCTTGTATTTTATTTGGTTGCGACTGCATTCGTATTATTCTTGACACCAAAACTGGTGACAAGCATGCAGCAAGAGGCTTCTTTAATAATGCAAACCAGTGAATACATTCGCTTAGAATCAATCGCAATTTTGCTTTCAAGTGTATTTTCATTTTTTCATTTAATTCTGGTTTTAAAAGACAAACAATCGGCCTTGTATCTTTTGTTAGGCTTGCAAGTGGCACTCACACTTTTAGGAGATAGCGTTTTTGTTAGCCAATTGCCCTTTTCACTTTCTTTGGGTGTCAATGGCATTGCCGTCACCAACATTTGTGTCAATTTATGCCTTTCCATTCTCTGTCTTGTTTATTTATCAAAAGAAAACATTGGACTTCGATATGTTCGCTTACGCCATCAAAAATGGATAAAAGACTGGCTTAATATTGGTTGTAAGTCGGGTTTGGAATCCTTTGTCCGTAACCTTGCATTCTCAATGATGATCTTAAAACTGATTAATGAAGTGCAAGAAGCCGAGATTTACTGGCTAACCAATCAATTTATATGGGGATGGCTACTCTTACCCAGCCTTGCTTTAGGACAACTCATTAAACAAGACACAGCAACACATCATGGCCTTACCTCAGAAAAAATCAATGCGTATCTTGTGTTAAGTGCCCTCATTATTAGTTTGTGGTTAATAAGCATGCCCTTGTGGCACGATTTCATCACAACGATTATGGGAATATCCGCTTCAGTCCAGGTTGTTCAACTTGCCACTTTATTGATCGGATTTTACGCACTCTTTGCTCTTAATCATGTAATAGACAGTTATTTTTATGGCTTAGGACGAACAGATTTAATGCTTTATCAGTCGCTCATCATTAATACTTTTTTTTATGGCAGCGCGTATATTTCTTATCAAATCGGTCTGTTTATTCCATCACTCGAATCCATTGCCCTCATGTTTGGTTTCGGTTTGCTCTTTGATACATTTTTGACTTTTTCTATTTATTTCGTGTTAAGAAAAAGAGAGTCTAAAAGGTTAATTTCAAAAAACACCTCGGTGAAATATCAAATGCAATATTAAGTACATTTCAATTGTTTAAACTAAAAATCAATTAATTCAATGCTTTTTAGTAAATTCTCCTTCTCACCAATAGATGCAGGTCACCCCTGCATCTTCAAAAAAGTCGGGTATATTTACATTCACATTATTCATAAAAAATATTGAAGTGAGTTCTCATGAGCAAAGAAATGGCAACCTTGGGTGCGGGGTGTTTTTGGTGTATTGAATCCGCATTGAAAGAGCTTCATGGCGTCTTGTCTGTGGTATCGGGTTTTGCGGGTGGAAGCAGCGAAGATCCCGATTATCAATCAGTGTGTAGCGGCAAGACGGGGCATGCTGAAGTGGTTCAAATACGCTTTGATAATGAGCTCATTTCTTATGCTACTTTATTGTGTGTTTTTTTTAGTTTGCATGATCCCACTCAGCTCAATCGTCAGGGGAATGATATCGGATCTCAATACCGCTCTGTTATTTTTTACCATTCAAATGCGCAAAAAAAGACGGCAAAAGCGCTTATCAATCAGCTCGAGCGTGAACAGGTTTTCGACAAACCCATTGTGACACGGATTGAACCGGAAATGCCCTTTCATTGCGCAGAAAGTCAGCATCAAAATTATTTGGCGAATAACCCAACGAATTCCTATTGCGTGAAGGTGATCTCGCCCAAACTTGAAAAATTCAAAAACAAATACCAGCAACTGATTAAAAAACAACTATAAACCACTGTTATCTTTGATATAATTTTTCTCTTCTGGCCTATGCTGTGAAGAGAATACTGCAATGATTAAAACAAGACATTATCAAAATGAAAAACCCGTGGATACTGATTTATTTGGTGGACAAGGGCATCAGCAAGTGGCCAGCGCAATTGCTAATGTACTTTTATCTGACAGTACCCAAAACATCATCGGAATAGAAGGTAATTTGGGTGCAGGTAAAAGCACGGTTATAAATATCTTACAAAAACACATCATAGAAAAAGGCTTTCATGTCGTCACGTTTGATGCAGACCAATATCATACGGATCTAAAGAAAGCGTTGATAAAGACCATAGAATGTGAGCTTGAAGCACTCTTACCAAAAAAAGACAAAGACCAAGGTGCAAAACTGACAAATGCGGTCGAAATAGCCCTCGGTCAACGTCTTGAATACACGAAAAATACCTCCAGTCACATCTCACGTTCTGCAATCCTATTCGCATTTTCATTGGCGGTATCAGCTTTACAAGTAAAGCCTTCACTCAAATTTCTTTTTGACTTTTTAAATGAGGCTTCTGACTTAGATAAGCTGAGTGGTTACATCTCCACTGGCCTGTTTTTTTCGCCTCTAATTTTGTATTTATTCATGAAATGCCGAGGTAACAAAACCCGTTTAGGGGATCTTTTCAAAGGAAACAGCATTGATACCATTAGTGAACGTATTGATATCAATAAAGAAGTTGGTGCAATTGAATTAAGAGAAGCGTTTAAAACCTTTTCGGCTCTTATTCCTGAAGGCAAGGCACTCCTGCTTGTGATTGATAATATTGACCGATTATCACCCGATGTTGCTCGCGAACTGTGGAGTGATATTGAAATATTAATTTCACTCGGCAGCGATCGATTTAGAATTCTGCTGCCCTATTCCGAACAGCACTTAGCCAAAGCGCTTGAGAAAAGTGCTGTAGATGCACGTCAATCTGGCAAAGAATTTATCAGTAAACGCATTCCCGTTCTTTTTTCCGCCCCTCCCATTGTTACAACCGGGTGGCGAGATCAATTCAAACAATATTGGGAAGAAACACTTCCTGATATTAACGGGCGAGAAGGCGTGAAAGATCTCATTGAAATCTGGGCACATAAAATTACGCCTCGATACCTAAAAAGTATTGTCAATCGTATCGGTGCGAAGATAGACAGTTGCCCTGAATCTTCAAAAGAGCTTAATGGTACATCATGCGCTGCTTATTTATTCGTGGTCAAAGATGAAGGATTGAGCATTAATGAACTCTTAACTAAACACAATAATGAAAACAACACTGATAAAAAGATCGCTGATATTGCTCGTAAAATCAAAGCCACTCATAAAGTCCTTATTAAGCAGTGCAGAGAAAAAGATGACTATGCAAAACAAATTGCAGCGTTGCACTATCAAACATCATTTACCATTGCACAAAGTGAGTTGATTGCAGAGCCAATACACATTGCGTTTAAGACTCTTGATGGCGAAAAACTACTAGTGCAGCTAAGCGCAAATACACGAACACTTTTCAAGCCTGTAATACTCGA
>CAMRBZ010000222.1 GCA_947040595.1 uncultured Enterovibrio sp.
TCATGATTTCTATCACAAACGGACTAAGGTGCTTTTCAGGGTCATTGTCTTTTATGCCACGCTCTAAAAAATAAAAAGCTTAGATTGATGTTTCTGCAGGACGTTAATTGACTTTCACGGCCAATATAAATCCTAAACCGGATTCCTCATTCAGCGTGCCTGTATTTTTTCTGTCTTCAAATACCAATATCATGCGTGATGAATCATCTGAGATAAAACCATCAAAGAGCAAGGACGCGCTGCCATCGTCTGCATTGGCAGTGATCCGACTCACTCCAGGG
Source organism: uncultured Enterovibrio sp. (assembly GCA_947040595.1). GTDB lineage: Bacteria > Pseudomonadota > Gammaproteobacteria > Enterobacterales > Vibrionaceae > Enterovibrio. The sequence goes on from CAMRBZ010000222.1 coordinate 282, forward strand.
TCTGTAATTTGCATTTGAATGCTTTTTATTTTTTCATTGGATGAGGCGATTTGAACTAAATCCGAGGCCTTATCTACACCGTAAATTTGGCCGACAAATGTGGCTTGTGTTGGGCTTGTAAAGGTTAATGTGCCAGGTGTGCCTAAAGTAAGAAGCTCGGCTTGTGTTTGCTTGGCATAATTCACCGCGAGAGCATAAAACCTGAATTTATCTCCCGCGCTAAAGCTGGGTGAGGTGTTTCCAAGTTTTATGCCAAAGGCCATTTCTTGCGTGTATTGTGTGGCGCTGGATGACGTACTTTGCATCACGAATAGGTTGCCAGCAGAGGTCACGAATCCATTGCTTTGCTTCCCATTTTCTATGAATGTGACCGTACCTTGGCTTCCAACAGAAAACGCCCCAGAAAGAAGGCTGCTTGTTGAAGGGGTTGAGTGACTGAATGTTGAAGGTGTTCGGTGTATTTCGGTGTTTTTGATGTTTGATTTGACATAGTTTCCCGCAGGAGAAAAAAGAAGTTCGTTCATTTTCGTCGTTATTTTGGTACTGGAATCGCTGCTATCTAATGTTTTTTCTAAATTTATAAATCCGTGATTTCCATTTAAAATGCTGCTTGTTAACCCCGCGCTTTCTTTGATAAAAAGATCCAGCGTAAATTTGGCATCATCTCCTTGTTTATTTGTAAGATCAAGGGAATCAAAATGCCCATCAGAGGTCGTATCGATTGTCCCGTAGCGGTTGGCATAATAATGATTAATACCGATTTTTACATCGCTGTTTCCTGCTGGGGCGAGTACATACGTGCTGGGTTGATAACGCCAGCCATACAAGGGGCCATTCGGCCCATTTTCAGAAAAGGCATCGAAAAAGGAGCTTCTTCTTACAAGGGCACCCTTGTTTTTTACATCCAAAGTAAATGTGTTTGGCACCGTTGAGCCTGAAGTTTGAACATTTACCCTGGAGGCGGTTTGGGTGTAATGGTGTGTTCCTTTTCCGTAGGTTGTTGAATCTAAACTAGCCAATAGGGTGTTCGCACTTGGGGCTGTGACCCTGTATTGATTGAGTTCAATGGAGGTAGAAAATGCGCCGGAGGTGTCAGCCAAGTCTGTATCATGCAAGGAGACCTCGAGATGGGCATTGTGCCATTTTCCGGTTAAGGGGGCAGCATCTCCTGGTGCGCTTGTTAATACGGTGATTTCTTGTTTTGCAATGTAGCCTGCCACCTTATCTATTGCGCTTAAGGTTGCAGGGAGGTCAATTCCGGAAGCGATATCTTGCGCTGTTATCGCATCGGTTAATCTTGTCACTTGAGCGGCATTAAGATCAGCGATGCTTAACTCGGAGTCAATTAAATTGCGATAGACATAGTGCTGGCTTGGATTGATTGACGTGCTTTCATTAAGCGCAATGCTAGACATGCTTTCTGTGTTACCCAGTGCCCGAACCACTAAATCACCTGAATAGCGAACCCCCGTAGGCAAGAGAATGCGGTACTCTCCAGAAGAAGACGTTTGTGTTGTGGCCAAGACATCACCGACTTGAGCTCCCGTGTTATCGACTCGAATAAGTGCGACGCTTGCATCAGAAACGGGCGTTAATCCTGTCACTGCAGCATAAACCGGTGGAAATAGCAGTTTAAATAATGTGGGGTGATGTAAATTTGAGATGGATCCATTTGGCGCGGTTACGCTGCCTGAAAGCTGAGGCGCAGGGGTTGGTGTTGTTGGGGTTGTTGGTGTGGTCTGAGGGGGGTCTGTTGGCGGTATCTTTGATTCAGTGTCATCAGAGCAAGCATTTAATCCGATTACAAGTAAGGATAAGAAGAAGCCTTTGATTATCACGGATGAGGAGAACGCGACCTTCATTGATATTTACCTTTAGACCGATATCTTGAAAGTCTACCTCTTTGCAGAGCGTGACAAATGTTTCGTTTTGAAAAGCATGCATTAAAAAGACATCAAGAAAAGAAGGCTTTGAACGTATTATTGATAAATGTAAGCTGCGAATGGGTTTTGGATACGCTCGCAGCGCCCAATCACAGAGTCCATCTATGTTCAGGCGTTTCATTAACGAGGTGTGTTTTAGGTGCTGAAATTATCCTTGATTCATACCGCTTCGAGTGTCTACACGCTCAGCATAAGTCACTGTCGTATTGGCAATATTTGATAAACTCAGCGCCCCAATAATCTTTAAACGTGAGCGACTTCCTGTGCTCTCCATCATTTTATTTTGCCCTACACGGATCCAAGCACTCCTCACTTTGGTTGCCTTCGCTGGATGGACGGAATCCATGAAAAAGAGGACTTTATCATCGAGCTTATCGATTTTTATTTTTTCCAACACTGCAGTCAGTTTTAATAACGTGTTGAATTTAAAGTATTTTAATTTTAGAGCAAAATCATCATTTCCTATAAAATCAACGGCTTAATATTTATGGGTATCCCTAAATTCAAATACTGTCCGAAGTATTGTTAAACGAGAAATAAGCAAAGGAAACAGGAAAAATCCATGCGTAAAGTGTATCCGAGAGATAAAAAATCTTTGCGTTCTACGGAGCGTCCATATATGTCTCATTTAATATTCCTAACCTCTTAAGATCGTGAGCTTTTCAGCTTACAGCCGAGCAAAAGGGGTTCAAGAGCTAACCTTTCTTGCATCTCCTTGGCGCGACCAACAAGATTGCAAACCTCAAAATAAATGCCAAATAAGCTAACAGGTTTAACGCGTACCCGACGCGGTGCGCCTTATGACGATATCCCTATTCTCATTACGCATTTGACAGGCATTTTTCAGCAATCTTGACGGTATAGATAAAGAGCAAAAGCCAGATCAAGAGCCAAAGCAAACGCGATTAACTGTTCTTCCCTTTTTTAAGGGGAGGCTAGGAGGGTGTTTTTATGGTTTTTCTTTTGCAATTTACCTGTAACTTATCAAGAAAGGCATGATTAATCACATACAAATAAGATCGACGGCAGGCATAAAATCCTTCAATCGCACTGGAGGCCATGTGTCGATTTTGAAGCTGTTTTTCTTCACTCCATTTTCATCCTGTTCACGAGAAAGTAATATGCTCCCGCCATTTCTTTTTGGTCTTGCTTTCGCTTCCATGGAAGGCTCTTTTCTAGGCTTCTTTTGCGCTCAATGATCCGAGATGTCAATGAAATTGCCTCTTCTTTGACGTGTTTTTTTAAGTCCGATAAATTTTGATATCTCTTTGATTTTGCTGTTGTTAGTTTCTGTGTTCGATGTTCTAAATAAAGCGCAACGCACTTACAATCATGGGATTTTGTTTCTCGTAAATTCGCGATGGCTTGTGGTAATGATTTTTGCGCCATTTCAGGTGCTATTAATTCACTCGCCTTAAAATTAACGCTGCAAAATGCCATCCGGATCTTTGGAACCGCTTGTGCGGATAAGCCTATATCGATCAATCGCACGCGCGCATTTTTTTCGGGAATGTACTTGGATGTTAGCGAGCAACGCATTAATTTGTATAAAAATCAGCGGGTCTTGCGGAACTAGTTTGGCGATATTGGCTCTAAATTATATTGCTGTACTCTTTTTGCTAAAAAAACGGATGGCAATAAATAAAAAAAATATGTAATTCGATTATTCATAAATTTAATAAATGATTTTATAGGGGAAATTTATGTCATGCACTTCAGGATCAGTTCAAACCGTTGCAAATAAAACCGTCATTGCAAAATCTCAAATTGACAAATTACGGGATATGCTAGATGAGCAAGAAAGCGCAAACAAAGACTCATTTTTTGCACAGATAAGTGCTCATTTAACCGATGCAAAAATAACCGATGCAAGAGAAATTTCTTATGATTCAGAAATAAAAACAGAATACACCAGTGAATTTAGTTTAGATGCGATTGCGGGTGTGATAACTGCAGCACTTAAAGCGGCACAGGCTGCAGGCGATCCATTGGTTCCTGAGGCGGGAATGGATCCGGCTTCAATTTCTGCATACATTGATGTTGTCAACTCAGTAGCAGAGGCCGCCAAGTCTTCAGCAACATCTTCTTCAAGTTTATCTTTCTCGATGAATCGCTTATCCCCAGGTATGTTTGCCTTTTTATATGCAGTTTCTGTCACAATTAAAGATGTTGATACATTTGGAAGCGAAGCGGTGACATCAACGGCTATCTATTACCGATTTATGCAAAGTATTGACGACATAAAAAATCAAGCGGTCTTTGGTGAAGCGATTATTGACGCTAAAAATCTGATAAAAATGAAAACACTTCAAGCCGCTCTCACCGATATTCTTGCATCGGGAGAAATCGACATTGATGTATGGAGCAAGAAAGATCAAGCCTACTCAACGGCTGTCAGTGCAATTGAAAAACGTCTAAATGACGCACACTTCGATAGGAAGTCGTTATTTGTTTTGGGTGAAGACTGTGGTTTCGGCGCTGCTATTTCACATTCATTTATCACGGGGTCTACTGAAAACAAAATGCTCGTGAAAGACGCAATTAAAACGCTATCGTCTATGGACAAAAAATTCGCGGCTGCCATTGACATATCACAAGTACGCCTTGTTTCTAACTATTTCTGAATAAAGCCGTTGTAAAATCTCTTTTATAACAGGCGTTTATTCGGTCATTTATCGAGCAATACAGGCATGATTTTGCCTTTATTGCTAATCATTACATGGAAATGAAAGGATTAAAATGGCCATACTCACAGCAATAAAACAAATGGAAGGTGATGATATCTCACATTACTTCACCTCTAACGCGCGTCTAAGATCGGCTTCGCAAAATGTGATCGCACAACTTCAATATTCGGATCTATGGCGAAACGCAGGCACGTTGAGAAGAAATGAGGAAATGCGAGTTGATATGCAAGGGCACATTTCAGGGCCGCCCATTAAATACAATATTCAAGTGCAGGTGAATGGTATTTCAGGAAACAGCACGGTTGCCCATGTCATTGTCTCTTCCAGTATTCAATGTGATGATCCTGCAAACCAAAAAGGCGCATTACGCGCGGTGATTGCCGCGCTAAACAAAAGTTTAGACACGGGTAAAAGTTATACCGTGACAGGAACCTCCCCTTAAAAAAACCGCTATACCCAAAGGAATTGAAGATGCGTGTAGGCGGCAAGCGAACGAAGCCCCT
>CAMRBZ010000223.1 GCA_947040595.1 uncultured Enterovibrio sp.
CAGGGGCTTCGCTCGCTTGCCGCCTACACGCATCTTCAATTCCTTTGGGTATAGAACAATGTCGTAGATTATAAAACGGAACACGTAAATTAAATACGCGTCTTCAATTCGTTAATCTCGTTTTTTCGTTCTTCTTTTGAGAAGAGGGCAGCCAGTTATTAATGATACATACAAAAATTAAATAAAATAATTCTTATGTATTTATTTTTATGCAGAAACCGGCTCTGAGAAGATCAAAATAAACAGGAGATTTCAAGGGTCAGCATTACTCGAAATATTATTTTTTGTTTATCCATTCATTTTTATTTTAAATAGGTTCTAAGTAAAATGACAGTGGCCCTATGAATTTATTTTTTCAGTCAGGAAAAGTCTTTACTTGGTGACAATTTTTTATAACTTTTATATGATTTTCAGTTGGTTCTGGTTCCCAACGTAAAACACTGCTGGCATACTTATTGTTATCTAGAACTAACGACAATGAGATCAGTTTGGAAAACGACTCACAGAAAACACCTCAAGCCTATTTACTTCAAGAGGTAGAGACCAGTATCCAAACCCTTAAAAATAAAGTAAACCGGCAAAAAAGGAATACGCAACTTATAAATGCACTTTCAATCTTTTTGGGCACTTTAATTACAGTGACGCTTGGCTTAACGCTCGAAGGATTTGAAGAGCTACAACGAAACATTGCATTAGGTATTGGCGCTTTATTAACAGTTGTAAATGGATGGGGGGCTCTTTTTGATTATAAAAAATTCTGGTTTAGGCAAAAATCAACTTTATTAGAACTCTATCAACTAAGAAATGAAATTAATTTTTACTTGTTGCTAAATCAAACTCCCGATGATAAATGGGAGGATTTGTTCGAACAATACAAAAGCATTTGGGAAGAAAACGGAAGCGAATGGCGAAATATCGTCCGGACTGTCAAAACGCCACATATCATACCGGCCATATTAAATAACGAGTCATAAAATATGCAACTAGTTCACCTTAACATTGAGAGAATTTGTATCCATCAAATATTCAAGCGCAAAGATGATGGCACGAAAAAGATGCCCGAAAAAAGCTCTGATTTCGTAAGATTTGATGACAGTGCGATGGAAACATTTAAATTACGGGTTATTGATGCTTTAGGCTCTCACTCAAAAGCGGTCGATATGATGATTGTTAACCAATCTGATACTGATGCGCCATCGCTTTTTACCTCATTAAAAACAGCAGAAGATGCCGCTTTCATCGAAATTTCATACAAACTAGCAGACAAACTTGCGGATGCTCAAAACCGAAGAAACTTACAAGGTGGTATCGTCGTCATCTTTGAAGGCACTTTTGGATCTGCGGATAAAACAAAGGCCAGAAGCCTTGTGGGTGTAATAAAAGCGGATATCCACAGTGCTTACCAAAAAACAGTGAATCCAGAAACAAATGAAATATCCCTTAAATATGTAAAAGAAGCACTCCTCACGCCATCAAGTAAGTTATTTAAAGCCGCTATTTTTGCAGAAAAAATAAACCCTGCCTTTAATGAAAATCTAAATGATATTTGGCAAATATCAATTGCAGATCATCAAATAAGTCAATCCGATGGAAAGATCGCAGCACAATATTTTTACGAACAATTTTTAGGATGCGGTTATCCTGAGAGCAGTGCGCGAAATACAAAGAAATTCTATGACGAAACAAGCCTTTTTATTTCTAAATTAGAAATGCCTAATGAAGAAAAGCATGAACTTAACAACGCGTTAGTTTGCTATTTAAAGCTTGATAAATCGGCTGTTATAGACCCGAATCAGTTTGCTCAAACCTATTTTGATGCAGACACATCAGATGAATACATCGAGTTTCTCGTAGAAAAAGAATTACCAACGACTTCTTTTGCTAAAGAGACTCAGCACATCAGCAGTCAGTTAAAATTTCAAAAGGTTTCCTTCGGAAATAGCATAAAGCTTACTGCTCCAGCCGAAGCGTTTCAAGATCTGGTGATTATAGAAGCGGTCAATAAAGATGAAAATGGAAATGAAGTTAATTGGACCAAGCTTCTGATCAAAAAGAAAATGAAAGCTGCATAGTGACGCATTCTGAATTCTTAGCTAAATGGCACGACGAAAAACGCATCTATCAGACGTGGGGAGATTTTGTCGTGTCAAAAATAATCTCTCAATTAGCCTGTGCGGGTCAGGATGTCGATAGTTATTTTAAGCTACCTCCTAAGGCCAGAATAAAAGAGGATCGGTCTCTTATAGATAAAGCTTTTTTTAGACCGAATAAAACGTATCAAAATCCTTATAAAGAAATAGAAGATAAGGTTGCTTGCCGTTTTGTTTTGCTTTTACTTGAGCATGTCGAAGAAGTGGCAACAAAAATAAGAGATGAAAAGAGCTGGAATGCCGTCGAATGCAGGCATTTTATTGATGAAAGAAACAAAGATCCTCTCTTGTTTACTTACCAATCAGTGCACTTTGTCGTTCGAGCACGCGAATCTATTAAAATGGGTGATCTTGATATACCAAAAGATACACCTTGCGAGATTCAAATTCGAACTCTTCTTCAACATGCCTATGCCGAATTAACGCACGATTCGATTTACAAAACTAAAAAAATTGTAAAACCGGAGATTCATCGGACTATTGCTAAAAGCATGGCGCTTATCGAAACAACAGACGATTTCTTTTCAGAAGTACACCGCAAACTAATGGGTCCTCTTGAAAACTATAATGTCGTTAATGAGCTTGATTTATTGTATAAATCCTTTATTCAAAAAGATCCCCTTTCAATGCAAAAATCGTCTTATTTAGTTTTAGATACTTTTGAAGATTTAATTAAAGACGATTTTTCTAGTAAAATGAATGAATGGTTAAATAAAGAACATGACATCCCAAACATTATTAAAAATAAGGTAGAGAGTAATCCATTTTTTCAACAAAGTATTTCTATTTTTATTTGTTGGTTAATCATTGCAAAAAGAAACCGATTAAAGCGAGATTGGCCTCTTGATAGCGAAATTATTGAAAATTTTGCATCCGCATTGTCAGTTTCACTCGGTGATTATTAAAAAAATAAAAAATAGCAGCCTCACCCGAAATGAATCCAGAATGAATCAAGCTGTTTTTAACAATGGTCGTTTTAATTAAACTTGATTCGCTCTTTTTAATGTAAGAAGATTCACGCCTGTCTCCTTGTTCTATTTTTTCGTTTTCTAAAAATGATTGGATTGATGTAGACAGGCTCTTCAGGCTTCGCGACCTTGGAAGGGGTTTTCACAAGGCATTCTGGATGCAATATACCCGTCGGCTTTGAAACTGCGTGGGTGTTGGCTGCTCTCGCTTAAGGCCAATCGCAGAATCTATGTTCAAGGCTTTCACTTTTGCCGCAGGCGCGCATCGTCAAGTGTCTTGGGTATAAATATTCTGCGTCTAAAGTCAGTTGCTTTATTTTTCTTATGCTTTCAAATTCTTCTGTAAAAATCCCCTTAGTTGTAAAACCCCTTAAGGCACTCTGTGATGATGTGTCTGTATCTTCAATGTCTCGAAATAGACAAGGATAACGGGGTTGGTATTTCATTTTTTTAAATTATCCCCCTTTATTGGCCGGGTGAGATACAGGCTTTATGTAGATATTTAATTGAATACGATGATCTTTTTCTCTTTGGATATGTGACATGTCACAGAGTCTTATCTTGCGTCAGGGTGTTTTTATTGAAGAGAGAGGGGGAGAAGCCCACAATAGATTTAATGCTTCCTAACACTTGGATATTCATGAAAAAAATGATTTCTATTGTGCTCACTCTTGCTCTTGTTGGTTGTGTCGGGCGGAGCAATTATTCACAGCTATTAATCCAATCAACGCAAGATGGTGAGCCTGAGCCGCAAGCGCTTTTGGTGAAAAATCATATTCAAGAAATAACACCGGATTTATTGATTGAAGAAGAATTAAAAAATGAACTCATGATGGATCAATCTAGGATGTCTTCTTCTTTGCCTGTTGACAATGTTTCGAAAGGAATAAAAGACATCTACACAATTCAAGTTTTGGCTTTAAGCAATAATAAGGGTTTTTATAATTACATGAAAAAACTCCCTAAAAAAAGAGCAGCTTGGACAAACAAGAAAAAGGTCAATGGGGTTTCTTGGTACACCTTACTTTATGGAAAATTTGATTCACTCGATCATGCTGAATGTGTCTTGAATGCTTTGCCTCATGAAATCAAGAAACAAGGTCCCTTTATTCAATCTTTTAATAAAATACACTCTTCAATGTACCCTGAAGTTAAACGACTTATACCCGTTCCATTAAGCAGTTAGTCAAATATTGCGCTGGAAAAATCGCGCAGAATAAGGCGTAAATTTCTATACCCGTGACCATTGAAGATGCGTGCTTTTTGGGGCTCGAAGATCATGCAAGGCGACGTGAGAATATGCTTATCCGCAAAACGTAAAGAAGAACGCGAAAAACGGCATGATGAAACGCATGACGGTCAAATTCGTGATCGTATTAAAGCGCTCCTTCTTGCCTTAAGAAAGATGGAGCGTAAAAATGATTGCAGAAGCTTTAAGGATCCATGAAGCGACACTGCAGCGTCACCTCCATGATGTTTAAACATCGGACAAGATCAACCCTGAAAAGGGGGGCTCAGAAAGTCATCTTTTTTAGCTGCGCCAACCGCAGCACTCATCAAGCATTTAGAAGACCTGACTTATACCCAAAAGTAATTGAAGATGCATGTAGGCGGCAAACGGACGAAGACCCTGAGCATAGAGGTACTATGTGATTGGGCTGAGAGAGCGCAGCCAACAAGCACGCAACTTCAAAGGCGACGGGTATAGCATCATACATCTCAAATCCTTGCCTATGTTGAAACGCATTTTGGTGTGATATACAGCGTTTCAGGCATGAACAAGTAAGAAAGGATGTTTATTTTAAAAATAAGCAGGCGTTCACTGCGGCAATAAAAATGTTTTTCTGCGAAAAATAGCCAGAAATGCCAGATACATTATCAAGCAGGCTCAAGGATAATTTCCAGCGACTAAAACACGCATCTTGAAAAGCGTTGGGTATACGCAAAGGCAGGCATCCGCATCTCTTCTTTTATTCAAGCAAGAAATGGGCTTTTATAGGGATATTCACAGCATACGAAAAGCGGTATATCCATACAGCATTATTCAAATTCATCAAATTTCAAGCCAATTTGTGCGCGTTTACTCTTGTAACAAAGTTACAATAACTTTAAGATCAATTAGTTATTTGTATGTGTTTTTGCGGGGCGCGCATGCGCGTTTAGTGGGTAAGGATAATTGAAGAAAATAGCCTATTTTCTTTTTACTTCAAAAAGTTAACTGTGCGCGTTTTCACTGGTCTAATGAGATAAACGCGCATGCGCACTATAC
>CAMRBZ010000224.1 GCA_947040595.1 uncultured Enterovibrio sp.
TCTCTTTCTAGGGCGTTTTTACAATTAAATTTAAAAAACGCAATAAACTACAGAGGGTTTTAACTCAATGATAAAATAAACAAAATAATCTCACTAAAAAAGAATCCAATGAAAACAGAACAAGAAATTTTTGATGAAATTGAAACCCTTAGCCGTCAAGATGGTTTTTGGGAAATTATCGCTTTTTTCTGCTGGAAAGATACATACATTCATTTTTCTGGCGATACATTAAATGCAAAAGTATTTGCAGAACAATTTGATAAAAGCAGACTCTCAAGAACTGAACTTTCGACGCTCATTGGCATCGCATGTAAAAGCGGATTTAAAGCTAAAAAATTGGAAATGGATGAGTTAAAAGAGAGAGCTGAATATCTCTGGCAGCGTCTTGAAGAACTGCATTCCAGTATGTCGCCACGCCAAGATATGGCTCATTTATTGGCTAAATATAATCCTCAAAATAATATACCACCTCCTGATTTTTCTACATTCATGCGTGAGCTTTCCCCATGCAATGGGCTAAATCCAATGATGCGAGAAGCTATTTTTTATGGTGGTAACTGTACGTTTAAACATCAATATAGAGATTTAGCAAAGCGCCGTTACTCATATGATGATGAATGGATTCAAGAAAACAAAGGTTTTAATATTTCGCAAGCGGCTACGGTCATCTCTGCAATAGAAAAAATTCAATTAGACAAAGTGAATCAATTAATCTCATCAACGAAAAGCGGGCCCTTATCTTATCATCTTCCCGCATTTATATTCGATATCAATGAGCTTATAAAAGAAAGTAATTTACATGAAATGATTGTTAAGGCCGTGATTTCAGCTTTCTCTGCATCACCGAAAGAAGGGATGGATTGCTTTAAAAGCATTGATGATTTTAACCACAGAAATGCATTTCCCATCATTGAAATTGAAGAAGGCCGCTTCGCCACTTTTCAAGCATACAGTCTGTGGGAAACACTCTATGAAAGTCCATTTTTCTGGTTTAATTCGGATAAAAAATACAAAGCGCTTGCCAGTCAAAATCGAGGCGCATTTACCGAGGCTTTTACAGCTGAACGCTTATCGCTCGTGTTTGGTAAAGAACATGTGCTAACCAATATTGATATCTTTAATGGTAAAGATAAGGCGGGCGAAATCGATGTATTGGTTACATTTGGTAAATTTGCTCTCGTTGTACAGGCCAAGTCAAAAAAACTCACGATTGAAGCCCGTAAAGGGAACAGCAAGCAGCTCGAAAGTGATTTTAAAAGTGCAATTCAAGATGCAAATAATCAAGCCTTCTTGTGTAGCACCTTACTGCAAAGTGAAGAGTGCATTTTCAAAGATGCAGCTGGTATTGAAGTGAATATTTCTTCACATTTCAAGGTGATTCTCCCTGTTTGTATTTTGTCTGATCATTTCCCCGCTCTTTCTGCTCAAACTCGACATTTCCTAAAATCTAAAACAACCGATGTTATAAAGCACCCTTATGTAATGGATGTTTTTTTGATTGATATGATAACGGAAGTGTTGCCATCTCCACTCTGGCTTCTCGACTACCTTATGAAACGAAACGATTGCGGTCACTCGATCCTTGCTCATCATGAGCTAATAACACTTTCAAGCTACATCAAAGAAAGCCTCTATTTCGATAAAAAACCTGATATCGTGATGCTTGAAGAGGATATTTCAGGCGATCTTGAATTAGCCATGCGAGCAAGAAGAGATGCCTTTGATGCAGATAAGACACCAGGAGGCGTCCTTACTTCCCACAAAAATACCCATATAGGGAAGATCATCAAAGATGTAGAGCACTCAACCGATTATGCATGTCAAAAATTGGGGTTTCATCTCTTATCAATGAGCGCTGATAGAACAAATTTGGTCAATGACGCTATTTCAAAAATGATTGTACAATTCAAAAAAGATGGCCGTCATCATGATATAACGCTTCCTTTTTTAGATGAGAAAACAGGCTTAATTGTTCATTGCAATGAAGATGACAATGAAACTGCATATAAAAAATTGGTCATGCATTGCGAAAAACGCAAATATCATTTCAAAGCAAATTCTTGGATTGGGTGCTGTTATAGTCCTGTTCAAGGAATGTTTCGATTTTCTATTTACCATGAAAGTAAGTGGTGTCAATCCGATGTAATGGATGAACTCGTTTCGGATCTGAAACCTCTTTTACCTAAACATAATATTAAAAATATAAAGAAGCTTACCTTCGGCCAGCCAGCACCAACAGTAAAAAACAAAATGGGAAGAAATGATCCATGTCCTTGTGGAAGCGGTAAAAAATATAAGCGATGCTGTTTCAGTTAAAGTAATCTCTTCGCGTTATACCCGTCGCCTTTGAAACTGCGTGGGTGTTGGGTTCTCTCGCTCAGGCCTATCACAGAGTCCATCTATACTCATGCCCTTCCTATGCTCATGGCCTTCACTCCTTTGCCGCAGGCGTGCATCTTCAAGTGTCTTGGGTATAATTTAAATGCATTTTTATATACCCAAAGTAATTGACGTTACCTGTAGGCGGCAAGCGTATCTCCCGCAGACCTGTTTTTAAACAAAAAAAACGCGGAACCATGATCCCATGGCCGCGTTTTTTTATGGTAATTTAAGGGCTTAGTTCATTGATGACACAATAGCCAAAACAATGCCTAACGTAATTCGATAAAACACAAAAGGCTTCATTCCCACACGATTGAGTAATTTCAAAAACCAATGAATACAGGCATAAGCGCTGATAAAAGACACCAAAATGCCGACAGAAATCGGCTCCCACATGATGGGTATTCCACTGTTCACCAATTCTAAAGACAAATAACTTCCCGCCATGACGATAATGGGAATCGACATTAAAAAAGATAAACGGGCCGCCGCTTCTCGGGTGTAGCCCAAATAAAGGGCCATCGTCATGGTCGCACCTGAGCGCGAGGTTCCCGGAATGATGGCCAACGCTTGTGCAAGCCCGATTAATAGCGCAGATTTTGGGGTCGTGCTGTATTCATCTTTTTCTAAGGTTGCTTTTGAGTCAGCCCACCAAAGCAGCAAGCCAAAAACAATGCAGGTGATAGAAATCACCCAAGTCGAACGCAAATAAATTTCAAGAAAATCTTTCATCAAAAAACCAAAAAGAGCCGCAGGGATTGTCGCCAGTGCAATCAACCAAGCCAATTTGGAGTCCGCCGAACGTTCCCCTTTAAAAATGGAACGCACAAAAGCCAAAAATAATTGCACCACTTCTTGACGAAAATAAAGAACCACGGCTAGCAAGGTACCAACATGAACCGCCACATCAAAAGCCAAACCCTGATCTTGCCAACCCAAAATTTCAGAAGGAAGAATAAGATGAGCAGAACTCGATACTGGAAGAAATTCCGTTAAACCTTGAATTAATGCCAATGCAAATGCTTCAAATATGCTCATATTTGTTAATCGCTTATTGTTTAGTTTTGAAGAAAAGAGTCCTTTGTCGGCCAAAGGCGCTGCTCTAAGTCAAATGCATCCCAGGCGTCTTTATAAGTAAGGCTTGTTCCGGGTATGCATTTTTGAGGACAAAGTTCTGACAAAGGGCGCAAGGTAAAAGCAAACTTATAAATATCCTCTCTTGGTAAACAAGGTTGTGATGACTGGCAGAGATCACCATAAGTAAGAAGATCAATGTCTATTGTGCGCGAACGATATTTCACCGCGTTCGGCTCTCGTCCACATAGAAACTCAATATCACGCAAAGCGTCCATTAATTCATCAAGACAAAGCAAGGTATGAAGTTCAACAACAAGATTATAAAAAAGGGCCCCCTCAAAACCGACAGGTTCGGCCTCAAACACACGAGAACGCCGAAGGTGAGGGTCAAGTTGATGCAATGCATCTAACGCCATGCCTATATGGTATTCACGCTCAATATTGGAGCCTAAGCTGATGAGGACATGGATCATCGCACGCCTCGCTCAATCACAACCCCCACACAAGATGCAGTGACAACCGCCCCTGGTTTTTTGACCTTAACACGGACCCAAGGCACAAGAAACTGCGATTGAATCAAGGCGGCCACATCTTCGGCAACACGTTCAACAAGAAGAAATTGTCCATTTTCAACCAAAGCCGTTACCGCCTCAGTGACCTCCGCATAATTCAAAGCATATTGAATGTCATCTTCTTGGCCTGCATGCTGATTGTTATGCGCCATTTCAATATCAAATATTAATTTTTGTTTAATTTTTTGTTCCCAATCATACAAACCAATGGTCGTAATAATTTCGAGTTGTTCAATAAAAACCAAATCCATCATCATACCCATCTATTTTTTTTTACAGGCCGGATACCCATTAAGCTCAAAAACACGTAATATCAAGCAAAATAACTGCATCTAATGCAAAAGAGGCCTCTCAGGTTATTTAACATTAACGGGTCATTTTGAACGTTAAACCACGACTATATCAAGTTCTCTACGCCCTAGCGAATACTCAATACAGGATGAAAAAATGACGCCTATAGGAATGCTGATGATCATCATTGCCTACCTTCTCGGCTCTATCTCTAGCGCTGTGTTAATTTCACGTTTTTATGATCTTCCAGACCCTCGCGAACAAGGTTCAGGTAATCCTGGTGCCACCAATGTTTTTCGCCTCGGCGGACATTTTGCCGCCGCCTTAGTCCTTTTTTGTGACATGCTCAAAGGTACCCTTCCCGTATGGACTGGCTATCTTCTTGGTATCAATCCCTTTTTGCTTGGTCTCATAGGTATTTCGGCGTGTTTAGGCCATATATTCCCTCTCTTTTTTCATTTTCGTGGTGGAAAAGGTGTGGCAACGGCCCTCGGAAGCATCGCCCCTATCGGCTTTGATTTAACCGGCATCATGCTTAGCACGTGGATCATCGTACTTTGCTTTACGGGTTATTCTTCTGTCGCCGCTATTTTCACCTCGCTTCTCGCCCCCTTTTTTACATGGTTGCTCAAGCCCCAATTTACCATGCCCGTCGCCATGCTTTCTTGCCTTATCCTCTTTCGCCATCAAGACAACATCAAACGCCTCTTTAACGGAACGGAACAAAAAGCCATACACAAAAAAAAGCCCGTCGATGACGAAATACAAGGCGAAAAATAAGGTTTTACCCTCCTGTTTTTCAGGCTTTATACCCCTTGCCTTTTTTGCTGTCTCCCAAGGGGCAACACGCTTTAAAAAGACGCGTGTCCACCCCCAAAAAACCTCTAGATGTAAGCTGAGGGCAAGTAAAGGTAAGCCCCTATGAGCCTGTTCATTATTGATATGAATAATGAAGATCGTGACCCATCAGATTAGAATCTTCTCGGGTAAGATATCGCCTTAATACAAAAGCACTTAATACAAAAGCGCTTAATACAAAA
>CAMRBZ010000225.1 GCA_947040595.1 uncultured Enterovibrio sp.
TTGATCGCCAGGGATGCCGAAAATGCAGATATTACAGATATTACAGATATTACAGGAACGATATCTGCCATCGGTTTCGCTCGCGTGAGTTGATGTGCTCACGCGCCAGATCAGTTGAACCCGTGGCCAAGCGGGTTAAATAAACGATCGCATGTTTTGCAGATCTCCCTGCTCTTTATTAATAAAGAAGAAACATGAACTTTCACTGCACAACTGCATCATTTAGTGGGTCTTAAATCACATGGCTTCGTCGTCTTGTGCCAACTCGCCTTGAACCAACACTTCATAGATGTATTTGTTCATCAGCTCGCCTTCTTTTAAATCGAGGGGGCGAGCGGCCTAACCTCCATGGATGGTGGAAATGCAGATTTTGCAGGAGCTACATATCTGTCCTTCAGGCCGTTCCTCAGGGAAAAGCCCTTGCCATTTGTTAATAGTTAACATTTAATGTCAAAAAAATGATGAATTCTAGTTCTCAACAATAAGTGATACACGTTCAGCCCTTAAAAATTCAAAGAGATTCAAATTATTTAATTTTTCTATGTTTCAAATTTATTAGAAATTCTGTCTTCTCAATGCTTCGGACTGTTTTTGAATGTAGTGATACCCATGAATGTTAAGCTATCGATTTTACAGGAAATGATGCTTTTTCCCTGAAATTAAAACACTTTAAATTCAGTTACTTATAAAAGCCGTCCACACTGTTGTCTTCTTAATTCTTCTATATGGAATGAGTCCTATTTTCATTCCTTTTGGAAACTATCTTCTGAGCAGTCTATTGGCATTGTATGAGGCACATAAAGAAGTAAAAAAACGTGGTAATCGTCAGCCTTATCAAAGAACGAAAGCGAGCTTATTGGCTTATCGAGCCATTTTAAATCAATGGCAAGTGGAATGTCCCGCTCCACAAGCAAAGGAAAAAGAAAAAAAGCGCGGCTCCAAAAAGGTATCGGATTGATTTCGAAGTGAAATCACAGCTGAGATATTTTTTGATGTTCGAAGCTCTCTTGCTTCATGTCGAAAACAAGAGATTTCTGCTTCAACAGCCCTTCAGCTATTTATTGAGACACGGGCAGAAAGCGACAGGTTAAAACTTAATGTATAGGACTTTTCATGTTTAAGAACTTATTTTTACTGAGTTTAGTCGTAATGAGTACAACTCTTCCAGCCATTGGGATTACCTTCAAAGATGCAGCAAATCGAACAATTACTTTAGAAAAACCTGCTGAAAAAGTGGTCGTTTTATATGATTTTGTTGACTATGCCGCTATCGCTGGTGATGAATGCTATAAGCGTGTAGTTGGCATAAGCAAAAAAGCATGGCATAGCTGGAGGAATGGGATTTGGGATCATTATGTGAAATCTTGTCCTGAAATCAAAAACATTGCGGATGTCGGCATTCTGCGTTTTGGTGATTTTTATATGGAGCAACTTGTTCTTGTTCAACCCGATGTCTTGATATTACCTCTATGGCAATTTGAAGCCATATCAAAGGTGCAAAAAAAGCAATTCGACGCCATTGGCGTTCAATTAATTGTCACTGATTTTGCTCGGCAAAAACTAGAAACACATATTGTTAGCACCATGGCAATTGGATATGCCATAGGTAAAAAAGAAAGAGCGAAAGAAATAAGCGAGTTTTATCGTCAACAAATTGAGAAGGTCACTCGTCTTTTACATCAAAATAAAAAACCTTTTTATTATATCGAAAAAGGCCAAAAAGGAGCTCTAAGGCAAGACGAAACATGGTCTAAAACCGTATGGGGAGAAATGGGAGATACCGCTGGTGGGAAAAATATTGCAGATGATTTCGTGGGTGCAGGGAAAAATGGTGATTTGACCCCAGAAAGAATCTTGGCCAGCAAACCTGAATATATCTTCATTACAGGCTCTCATTGGGTTAATAACCCTCAATCATTGTCTCTGGGTTACGGTATAGATAAATCCATTGCAAACAAAGCATTAATTACATTTATTCAACGCCGTGGTTGGTCTGAGCTCCCGGCTATCAAATCCAATAACCTTTACGGCATCCATCATGGTCTCGCGCGGGGTTTGATGGATTTTTCTGCAATTCAATTCATTGCTAAGCAATTCTACCCAAAAGCAATGAAAAGTATTGATCCTATCGAGAATCTAAAAGAATTCCATCAAAAATTTCTCCCTGTGGTTTATCAAGGTACTTGGTTTATTAAAGCTGATTATAAGGCATTGAAATGATAAGCACTTTATTCAAAGAAAAGCCTATTACAGGTCTAATATTTTTAGGGTTATTGCTCTTCGTATTATTTCTTGTCGATTTGCAACAAGGCGCACTTAACATTTCATTTTCACAGATCTTGCAAATTCTCGTTTTTGATAACGGCGACACCTCAAACACCCTTGTTTTAAAACAAATGCGCTTACCTAAAGCATTACTTGCAATTCTCGTTGGCGCATCTTTAGCTATGGCGGGTTGTTTATTACAAACATTATTAAATAATCCAATGGCAAGCCCTTTTAGCCTCGGTATTTCTTCTGCAGCAGCTTTTGGTGCGGCAATAGCCATTACGAGCGCCATCTCCATTCCTTGGCTTTCACCCGATTTATCTATTGCGTTGTTCTCATTTTTAGCTGCATTATTGTCTTCTTTTGTTCTTTTTTGGTTCGTATCTAAGACCCAAGCCCGCGGCGCAACGTTAATATTGGTCGGAATCCTCATCAACTTTGCTTTCCAATCCGCTCTATCAGCAACACAATTCTATTCCTCTCCTGAAGACTTAGCACAAATTACTTTTTGGATGTTTGGCAGCCTAGAGCACGCAGATAATACAAAAGTCCTCACTGTTTTCAGTGTGATGATACTTTGTTTCATTATTACATGGCGAAAAATATGGACCCTGACAGCTTTAAGGCAAGGAGACACACGCGCACAAGCCAATGGCGTTTCCTTAAAAAAAACACGCCTACTTTTTTTTATTCTTTCATCCTTCTTAACGTCGATATCCATTTCTTTTGTCGGAATTATCGGTTTCGTTGGATTAATATCTCCACACATCGCCCGAAGTTTATTTGGTGAAGATCATCGTTTTCTCCTGCCTGGTTCAATGTTATTAGGGGCGTTACTCCTTTTAAGCGCTTCTATTTTTAGTAAAATGATCACCCCGAACGTCATCTTTCCAATAGGTATTGCGACCTCTTTGGTGGGGATCCCTCTCCTTTTTTGGGTGCTAATCCGTCGCCGAGGTGAATTATGGAATTAGTTTTGAGCAATGTTTCCGTCAGCTATGAAGAAAAAAGTGTTCTAAATAACATATCTTGTACTTTTAACCCTGGTGTTTATGGTATTTTAGGGAAAAATGGCGCCGGAAAATCAACGTTATTACACGCTATTT
Organism: uncultured Enterovibrio sp.; assembly: GCA_947040595.1. Lineage (GTDB taxonomy): Bacteria > Pseudomonadota > Gammaproteobacteria > Enterobacterales > Vibrionaceae > Enterovibrio. Next base: position 3,375 of record CAMRBZ010000225.1, read on the forward strand.
TTCATAAACCGGATCTTCATTGGCAAGGTCGAATTTTATTTAACGAAACAGAACTCAATCGGAAATGGAGAGAAAAAAATATTGGCTTTTTACCGCAAAGTGGCGATGAAACATCACAGCTTAACGTAGAACAAACATTACTCCTAGGCATGCACTGTGAATTAAACTGGAAAATAACCGATATACAAAAAAAAAGGGTGCAGGATATTCTTCATGAATTGGAACTTCAATTAGATCTGAATGAATTAGGTTTGAAAAAAATGAACATGCTGAGCGGAGGGCAACGACAATTAGTTTATTTAGCACAGTGCGTGATAAAAAAACCTAAAATTTTGTTATTAGATGAACCTTGTACATATCTTGATATTAAAAATCAGCTGCTCTTTATTGATAAAATAAACAGTCTTTCAAATATGATTATTATCAGTACCATGCATGAGATTAATTTAACGCTTCAAAATATAGAAAATATTATAATTTTAAACGAAGGTAATATTTCTTATGCAGGACCAAGCAACCAAATATGCAATCAAATAATACAAGATACTTACGGTGTCGATTCTCTCCTTTTAGAGAAAGGAGAATACCGTGATTTTTTATTCAGTCTCAAGCAGGAGTAATACAACCATCATTCGCATCTAACCTCGCTATTTTAAAGTTTAATTTTGAAAGGCAAATTTTTCACGTAGCGTTACGTTAAAGCTTAGATTGCAGCAATAACCTCCCTATGTGTCAACCTGCCAATGAGCAATTATGATTTAAGATAAAGTAAATTTCAGGGCGCTAATTGAGGAGCATAAATGCAATTTGTACATATTGAAAAATCAAGATTTCCGCCAGATAAGAGCATGAACTTTCACTGCACAACTGCATTATTTAGTGGGTCTAAAATCACTTAGCTTCGTCGTCTTGTGCCAACTCGCCTTGAACCAACACCTCATAGATGTATTTGTTCATCAGCTCGCATTTTGTTAAATCGAGGGGGCTAGCGGCTTAACCTCCATAGATGGTGGAAATGCAGATTTTGCAGGAGCTACATATCTGTCCTTCAGGCCCTTCCTCGCGGAAAAACTCTTGCCATTTGCGAGCGTTTAACGTTTAATATCAACAAGTTGATGAATAAATGGTGATTTTCCTACAGAGGGCTCTCACCTCATTAGTTCATGCCCATGCTGGGCGTACACAAACTGTTTAAGAGTGATTCGCAACGCGTGGCATCATTTTACTATGCGTTGCTGGTATGCGGTAGCATCGGTATTGCGTTGCTCACACCTTAACAGGGCGTTATGAATATTCAATTACACGTCCATGGGAAGATGATCTTCGAAGAAAATAACAAGGAAATTTTAATCATGAAAATAGCCTTAACCGGAGCTAGCTCGGTAGGGAAAAGCTTTTTATCTGATCATTTGATGAAAAATGATGAGTTTAGTAAGCACATTAAAAAGTTTATTACACCTGATGCTAGGTCTATTTTGGATAGCATGGAATGTAAAAATACCGATCGAATGACTAGGGAAGATTTAAGAACTTTTCAATTAGCGTATTACAAAAAGAAAGCAGACTTGGAAAAAGGGGAGAGTAATTTCCTCACGGAAAGATCGTTTATAGATGTTGAAGCGTACTGGAATGTTCGTGACACATTTGATATGCCTATAAATATGAAAAAAATGATTTCAGCTAAATGCAAAGACCACGCACAAGGTTATGATTTCCATGTTTACCTTCCATTTGGTGTTGTGCCGTTTGAGTCTGATGGTTATAGATCCGAAGATCTTGAGTTTCATAGCCGTGTAGATAGGAAAATATTGTCACTTTTGAACGAATGGAACATCGACTATATCCGTCTGGATGAAATAGATATTGAAGTGAGATTGGGTAATGTCATATCACGTATGGAAAACATTCATAAAAAAGGCTCTTTTGAATTTTAAGTGGGTAAACAGGATTTATTCACTCGGGTAAAATC
>CAMRBZ010000226.1 GCA_947040595.1 uncultured Enterovibrio sp.
TTTTTTATATTCAAGGAGAGGGTTCGTTTTAGTTTTTCGGAAATTTCTCATGCATCATGAGTTTTTTTGTTTTTCGGATCTGTTTGTTTTTTTTATTTTTCATGTTTATATTTTTGTCCGTTAATATAATGAACATATCAAATAAATAACGAACACTGCCTCTTTTATTGTGCATTGATTTGTATACGGCATGAGAAAAAACAGTTGGATCTTTTGAGCATAAAGCGGATGCTATTTCTGAAATTTTTTTAGAGTTATAAAGAGTACGTTTATGATCTATTTGATTTGCATAATTTATATAAAATCGCCATTCATCACTTTTAAGTGCATCAAAGATATTTTTTGCAACAAGACGACGCTCCCTTAATGGGATTTTTTTATATTCGTGATAAAAGAAATTCTTTCTAGAAAGGATTATTTTCTTATTTACATAACTCGAGTTCAATAATAGAGGTGTAAAAAAATAAAGACAAAGAATGTAAGTTACAACAAGGAAAGTGACAAGAATAAAGTAAATGCTGGAATTTGAATCTTCATTAAAATGGTAAGAGAAACTGACGATCAGAATAAGCGAAAAAAAGAAAGCCGTGATAAAAAGACGAATAGCCCATTTTATGGTGGATTTTGAATCCTGAAATTTTTGATTTACGCTGTAATAGCTAAAGCCGGGAAAAATAATTTCAGGATATTCTGGAAGAGGGAATTGTTCATTTAGCATCATCACTCTCCGTAAAAAGGAATGTCAGACATGATGAAACGCAAAGAATGAATGTGAATGGGTGTATTTGTTCGTTATTTTATTCGATAACATTTAGGTTGTTCATATTATTTAAGCGTCTTATTTTAAAGTCTAGCTTCCTCAGTTTTTTTATTTGTCTCAATGATAAAACATATTTAACTTAATCTTTGATTCGATTTTAAACTATTTATTTGTTTATTTTTCATTTGTGAGATGTTTTGAATTTTCGTTTTTTAATGGAGGGATCCGAAAGGCATTTGTGCGTTTCGGATTTTACGGATAAAGGCGCTTTGTATTGTGGAGGGAAACATTTTGAAAAACAGGCGTGGTACATCTTGAGATGAAGAGGTCAGTTGTAGGCTCTGGCAAAGCTGCCTTTACAGTGAGTGAAATATTCGCCCACAAAAGCGGGAATAAAGACAGACTCTCCTTTTTTCAGTGTCAGTGTTTCACCGTCTTTATGGCATACGGTTAATTCAGCATCGATGGCCATTAATATTTCAGCGCTGTTTGTCATTAAGGTGGTGTTGTCCGTTTCTTTATAAACACTGAATTTAAAATCAGTGACTGGAACGGGATAGTGTTGATTTGTATTCTCTACTTCAGGCTCCAAACGAATGGTGTCTTTCGAAATGGGTTTGCAACGCGTACATTTTATCAGCTCGATGACATCCATGTGTTTAGGGGTGAGTCCTGCCCGTAATACGTTGTCAGAATTTGCCATGATTTCAAGCCCTGTTCCTTTGATATAGGCATGGGGTGTACAGGCATCAAGGAACATGGCCTCACCTGGGGTCAAGGTCAAGGTGTTTAAAATGAGAGGGGAAAACAAGCCGATGTCGCCTGGATATTGTTCTGAAAGCGTGAGGATTAACTGAAAAAGTTCATCGTCTTGATGGGCTTTTGCATATGAAATTAACGCAGAAACACTGTTTGATTTTTGCATTTCATTAAAAGAAAGCAGGCTTTCAAAAAAGGCGCTTAATCCTTCTTCATTTTGATTTGCTTCTAATTTGGCAAGGATTTCATCCAGCTCTTTAATGTGGAGTGGTTTTAATCCTTGTAAAATTTCATGGTGTTCACGGAATCCATTCATGGCTTGATAGGGGGTCAAAGCATAAACCAGTTCTGGCTTGTGGTTTGGGTCTTTGTAATTTCGAAATGCAGCAGAAAGCGGGATCCCATCGGACTCTTCTTTTTTAAAGCCAATCTCGGCTTGTTCTTTGCTGGGGTGAACTTGAACGGACAAGGCATTTCCAGCGGATAAAACTTTAAATAAATAGGGGAGCTCTCCAAATAAATGGGCGGTACGCTCTCCTAAAATGCCGTTGAGATCCGATGCAATGTAGTCAGAAAGTAGAATTTCTTTGCCTTCAAATGTGATTTTTGAACAGCCGTTTGGATGTGCCCCCATCCAAATTTCAGCTTGGGGTTTGTTGGATGGATTTGGGATCTCAAAAAGGGAATTTAAGGCGTCAAATGTGCCCCAAGCGTAATCTTGAATGATGTTATTGAGTTTGAAAAATTGAGTATTCATTTTAGTTTCAATATGTTGTTTGATAAAATGTATCAAAAAAATGAAAAATAAATGGACTCGGTGTTGATGATTAAATCAAGTTAGAATCCATTTTCTTGGTGTGTAGAGCCTGCTTATGCCGTCACGGGGTTTTGTGTTTGTCCTTTTTTATTTCGCATTTTTTTGAGCGAAATGGCGATGGATGCGGTAACAAGTGCCCCGACGGCCATGCAAAGAAGGGCCAGCAGAGGTTTATTGACCGCCCCAATCAAAGCGACAATGGGACCTCCGTGAGCCACGCTGTTTGTGATCCCAAAAGTAAAGGCCATCACCGCGGCTATCATGGAGCCAATTATATTTGCAGGGATCACTGACATGGGGTCTTGTGCGGCAAAAGGGATGGCCCCCTCTGAAATCCCAACCAGTCCCATTGCGCCCGAGGCTTTGCCTGCTTCGATTTCACTGTCTTCAAAAATATTGAGTTTACGGCCCATCATCGTGGCCAAGGCCATTCCTAAAGGAGCGACGGGGATAGCACAGGCCATGGCGCCCATAAATTGGGTTTGGCCGTTTGCAATCATACCGACAGAAAATAAAAAGGCCACCTTGTTAAAAGGGCCACCCATATCAAATCCTGTCATTCCCCCCAATACAATGCCCAGAAGCACGACATTTCCTGTACTCATGTTGGTTAAAATGAGATTCAAGGTTTCCATGAGGCTGGCAATGGGGGCCCCAATCACAAAGATAAAGAGTCCTGCGACAAATAAACTGCCCATGATTGGGGCAATCAATATAGGAACAAGAGGTTGAATGTATTTATGGTAATTGAGGTTAATCAACCATTTTACAAAATACCCTACCAATAAACCCGCAAAGATGGCGCCGATAAATCCAGTCCCTGCTTGCGCGTCATAAAAAGTGCCATTATTTGCAATCCATCCTCCAATCAGACCCGGTGCGAGGGCGGGGCGGTCAGCAATGCCGTAAGCGATGTAGCCTGCCAAAATTGGGATCATTAAGGTGAACGCAACCGCACCCACGTCCAAGACTTTGTTCCAAAGGCTTCCATCAGGAATGGACATCCCCGTTTCACTTGGAACACCTCCCATTGCGAGCGCCAAGGCAATTAAAAGCCCACCGGTTACGACAAAGGGGATCATATGAGACACCCCGTTCATTAAATATCGATAAAGGTCGGAGCGCGTTTGAGAGGCGACACTGCTTATTGATGCGGGGGCTGTATTGATTGCGTCTTCTTGGTATTTCGGGGCCGTTAGGGCACTTTCAATGACCCCTTTTGCATCTTTGATGGGGGCTTTGACACTGGTTTTAATTAAGGGTTTTCCTTCAAATCGCGTTAAATCGACTTGCTTGTCACAGCTGACAATGATGGCTTTGGCTTTTGAAATCTCTTCTGCGGTGGGGCTGTTTTTAACACCAATAGAGCCGTTTGTTTCGACCTTAATGTCATAACCTAACGCTTGAGCGCCTTTTTCTAAAGCTTGCGCGGCAAGGTAGGTATGGGCAATGCCGGCAGGGCAGCCTGTGATCCCAATCAGAAATCCCTGGCTTGAATGCGTTGAGGCCAAGTCTGTTTCGCGATCATTGTTTTCAAGCAATAAAAAGAGGGCTTCTTTTGACGAAGGGGCTTGCATAAAACGTTCAATGAAGCCGTCTTCTATTAATTTTGAAGACAAAGATGCAAGGACTTCAATGTGGTGATTTGAGCCTCCATCAGGAGAGGCAATCATAAAGAAGAGTTTGGAGGGCTGGCCGTCTTCTGCGCCATAATCAACCCCATTGCGGCTGATCCCAATGGCCACGCCAGGAAAAATAACGGCACTGCTTTTGGCATGAGGTAAGGCAATACCGTCTTCAAACCCTGTATTTCCGAGGGCTTCTCTGGCGTAAATGTCTTCAAGGAATTTTGCTTTGTCGTTGACGCGACCCTGATCATAAAGGCGTTCAATCATTTCAAGAAAGACGTCATCTTTTGTTGTGGCATTTAAATCTAGACAGATAAGTTCTTCATTTATTAAGGTTGAAATCATGTGATCTGCTTACTAAAAGATAAATTTAACGACCAATGAGCCTATTTTCCGTTGGATTGACCTGGTACAGAAAGAAGAAATAAAGGGTTTTTACTGGATTAATATGCCCTATAAATTAGGCTGTGATCTTTTAAACATTCTAGGAAAGGCTTTATTTGTACGTATATTAATCAATTGAAAAATAAAATAAAAAAAGATTTACAAGACAAATAAAGCGCTGTATTATTTTGCAACTTGAACGGGGCAACCCCTTCATTTTCGGAGAGATGGCTGAGTGGTTTAAAGCACCGGTCTTGAAAACCGGCGACGGTTTATCCCGTCCTAGGGTTCAAATCCCTATCTCTCCACCAAACAAGAAAAACCGCTGTTTTCACAGCGGTTTTTTTTTGGTTTTTATCTGGAACCCTATGCCGTTGGATTGACGGAGGGATTAACTTGAACGCCCTGGATTAATCTACATTGGCGGGTGTTTTTGCCTTTTAAGATCGCAAGCTTTCAGCCCACTCTTTTAGCTCACCCTCGCCCTCGACTAAATGCAGGGAGGGGATCAAAGCCCAGGCTTTACGCTCTATTCCTCCCCTTTTTTAAAGGGGAGGCCAGAAGAGGGTTGCACTGGTGCAGTTAAGTGCTAATACACCTAAACATATGCGTTGATATACATGGCAAAAGCATTTAAATGGCGGTTTGAAGGCCGAGTATTGCAAACATAAGGTGTTCGCATATAAACGCTTCGCTGCACTAGGATAAGATGTCGCCTTGATACAAAAGCTCTTGCGAATCTTAGATTAACGTGTAATTCAATGCGTTAAGCCTTACTTCGAGTGAGAGGGGAATTTAATAAATTGTTACCCATCGTTTGATGGGTAACAATTATGTACAGATCTGCATTAAGTTAAACAGGAGTGCTCGGTCGTCCTTCTGGATCGTAAGTAGTGTCCTCATCTATGTCTCCAGGGGAAGCAGGAGTAGCTGTATTGCCTAGGTCATAGGAGGCACAGGAGCTCTGATTTATTCTTATTGCG
>CAMRBZ010000227.1 GCA_947040595.1 uncultured Enterovibrio sp.
AGTGATTTTATTTTTATCACAAAATACAATAAACCGTCTGATCTATAAATCGCCTCATATCCATTCCAATAAATTGTTAACCAAAAATTGCACTGAAAAAATCACTGCGAAGAAAAATCAATCAATACAGCCATAATAAATTTCCGCTGTGAAATTGAATAACAACGACAACTCAAAGCGCCTCGATAGTGCCTATATCTCTGTATTCTTAACAAAAATAAGAAGAGAGATTTAAAGTGGTAATTATGGGTGTCCAGCTAAAATCTGGCGACCGAAATAGTCGAATGTGAATAAAAAGAAGGAGAATGGCCGTCATTTAAATAAAGGAGCCATTCAATTAAAAAAGCAACAAAAAAACGAATACGCTCTAACTGATTAAAGTTATTAATATCTTGTAACTTCATGGCTGCGCTCGTCCTTTAAAAAGTGATGAGAGCGAATACGACTTTAGCGCGTTCGAAATTTACTTAAATAAAGAAATATCGGGCTTGTTCAACACCCCCTATTTATAAAAAAGAGCAAGTGTTGGCTGCGCAACACTTATTCTTATTTGTTAGCATTTATATTGCACTCCACTCTCAGATACCGTTAATACATTTTGATTAACTAACTGATTTAAGTAATTTTGAATAGCAACCTCATTGCCTTTTTCTTTCATATGGGAAGCTATATGGTTTCTTAAACTTAGAACTTTTTGAGGGCGTTTTTCTTTAGGTTTAGATTTTAAACTGTGAATTAACTTAGATATTTCTCCTGAAGCATTTACCATTTTCACTTGTTTACAGGAGCGACCATTGCTTTTGATATGAGCAATTAATGGGGTAAAACCATTGTCATTGGTAATTACTTCGAAGCTAACATTAGCTGTTGCTTCTTGAGTATACTTACCAAGATAATAAGATAGATGAAAATCTAAATTGTTAGGTTGAGTCGCTTTTATTTGAATTAAAACTAAGTTGATCGGGGATTCGTACTTTTTATCGCCAAAATCTAATTTAGGTTGTTTAGCACCGACAAAAACAATAACTTTTTCATAAACGGATAAATCCAATTTACTCAAACAACCAATGTTTTCGTAGTCTATAAATGCCCACTTCATGTGATAAAACCTCCATAAATGCTAACGCCTCATTCAGAGGCAATAAAATAGCTGGTTAAAATTAGCGAGGCACGAGCAAAAACCAGCTGTTTTTTGTCCTGCTGAAATGACTTGTTAACTGCCTTCGACTTCTGGCCTAGAGTTTTTATCGAACTGAGGGTATTCAGTATAATCAAAATCTTCAGGTAGAAATTTGTTGAAGCTTTCCCTAACTTTTTTGTGATCGATTCCGGCGCGATTTCTATTATATAATTGATTATTACCTTCAATTTTTCTTAACAAGTAAAGAGCACTTTCTTGTTCAAAATATTTTAGATTGGGCAATAAACTATTACTGAATCTGTTATCAGCAGTATCAAATCCACCACTTCTACAATAATATGAAGAGATCAGCTTCGCATATTTCTTTTCCCACTCTTCACTATCCGATAATTCAAGCACAAATTGCCATTGATAATCAGAAAACTGAGGATACAAATCACCTTCAATCCAAGTTGTTAAATAATCAAAATGGGCTGATAAATCCCCTCTAGTAAACCACCCGCACGTTCTTCCTACATCAGTACTCTCTGCGGCATGCTGAATTTTCAACTTAGCATCTTCGGTTAACAACTCATAGAACGACTCATTCATAGATAAATAATTTAATAAGTAATCTAAAGGCTGGCCAGTAGCAGAAATGTTACTGTAATAGTCTTGATCTGCAGATATAACTTGAGCCAACTTAACGGTGTGTCGTTTAGTTATTACCCTTATTACATTTAGATTTAGTAATCTATTCTCATTACATTTATCATCATTTAACTTAAATGTAAGTTTCCAAAGTGTGCGATAAAGAGCAAACTCTACATCATCAGTCATTCTGTTTAGATAACGACTTTCAATATATCTTTTAACCTTCGAATTCGTGTTGAGGGCTTCATTTGATTCATCAAGGTCAGTAAGAATCTCTGATATTATTTTTTGTGTATAAAACGGTGGTTTGATTAGCAACCCTTCCAGAGTATTTCTAATTAAAGATCTAACTGTCTCTTTATTTGGTTTGTGTAGTTCTAAATTTCCACGTAGCACAGGATGCGCACATAAGTGCCTTTGCTTTTGAAGGTAGCGAATATTCTCGTATTCTGCACTATCTATGAGGTTTGTATTATTAAAAACTTTATCGACAACACCTAATTCCCAACTAGAAGATCTAGCATCTTCATTTTGTATAGCTCTTACTTCATCTAGGATTTCTTTAGCTGCCGCATCAGAATAAAGATCAACTAAATATTGTAATTTATAAATAATATCAGAGATAGCTACAGCCCATAACATTACGACAGAAGAGCGATATGATCCGACTTGATATGATGTTAATACCTCTTCAAAATATTCTTTGGATTTACCGAAATGAATTCGATCCTTCATTGATTCAATTTCAAAAGTTTTCATCAGATATACTCATGGTTGAATAAGGCAGTTAACATTTGTATAGTGCGCATGCGCGTTTACCTCATTAGACCAGTGAAAACGCGCACAATTAAACTTTTGAAGTAAAACGAAAATCAGCCATTCTCTTCAATTACATTCCCGCGTAAACGTGCATGTGCATTTTGCAAAAACACATACGCTTAACTTATTGATTCTAAAATTATTGTTAATTTATTACAAGAGTAAAGGCGCACAAATTAGCTTGAATCTTGATGAAATCAAATAATACTGTATATACCCAAAGGAATTGAAGATGCGTACCTGCGGCAAGCGAACGAAGCCCCTGAGCATAGAGGAGTAATTAATCAAGACACCCATAATAAATCTCCACTGTTAAATTGAATTTCAGCGACAGATCAAAGCGCCTCAATACTGCCTATATCTCTGCATTCTTAACAAAAATGAGAGGAGAGATTTAAACTGGAAATCATGGATGTCTCGATTAATCTTATAAGCTCAAACCCAACACGCGTTAACTCAATCAGAGCGTGAAAGTGAGTCACTTAGCCTGGCGCTTAGAGGCCGAAAATAGAAACAAATCAACGATACGATCTAGAAAATACAAGCCCCGTAAATTAAGAGACTAACTGTATGAGATCGAGTCCATTAAGCCAGCACCGTTCACGGATTGGTTGTTTTAACCTTAAAGACGTAAAAGATAAAAATAATTTTAAAATACAACAAATGCTTAGGGCTTCAAAAATAACACAATCAGCAAGCTCAGCTGAGACATTTGATTTATCTAGGGCGAACCTGAGAAGCTCAGCAGGTTTTTTTTTGGGAGCGATTATTGCGATAAGTATGATTCCCTCAGGCGCAAGCATGCCGATATCCAAATCGAGACAAAGAAAGAATCCAGATGAAACCCTTCCTCGATTTGAAGCAATGAAGGGTGGAAAGCCAATTAAAGATAAACCTGCGTCTAAGCATTTGGCGGTTATTACTTGCAAAGAATCTCTTTTTTCGAATGGCATGTGTTCTGGAACACTGATCAGTAAGAAGCATGTTTTGACCGCACAACATTGCGTAATTAGTCAGACCAATTCTGAAAACACGAAGAGATTTTCTGATTTTTCAAAACCAAGCGCTATCAGTGTGTCTTTCCCAGATGGTGATAGAAGCCGAACATATACGAGCTCTAAGCATTCAGTAAAAAGAATTTATTTTGCGCCAAAATATTATAATAACCACTACGCATATAACGAAGAAAGAATACCAAGTACTGGATTTCCAAATGATCTTGCTATTTTAGAACTATCAAACCCAGTCGACACAGAAAGAGCAAAAGATATTCCTTCTTTGCTCAAGAAAGAAGAATTCACCTCATTGATCGCAGAATGCGAGAAACTACAACCAACAATAAAACTTCAATACAGAGGATTTGGTTACGTTAATTCAGAAGATCCTGAGCTACATGCTCGAGAAGCTGAAGGCTCATGTCATGAATATAAAGACAAGGTGTTTCACCTTTATTCAAGCACAGGAACCCCAAGTAATGGAGACTCAGGGGGAGGGGTTTATTTAAAAAACAGTGAGGGTGAATACCAGCTTATCGGAGTCATATCTGGTGGTACTGAAAAAGAGTCATGGCATGTATCCATTGACCTCCACCGAGAGTTAATCGATGCTGTTCTAAACGGTACTCTAGATGGGTTAAGTGTCAATGGATGTACCGAAACGACACGTTCTTCTCGTTTTTTTACGAGCACGGAAGCGGTCACAATAAAAAACGTCTGTGATGAGACATTGGATGCAGTGACAATGATAGGCTCGAGCGTTCACGCGAATGCACCAGCAAATAAACAACCGTTAAAACTAACCAAAAAATTAGCACCAGGGCAATCACATAGCTTTTTTAAAAATAAATCCACAAAGGACAGAAGCCATGGTGTTTTCACTAAAAAATAACGTGTTTTTTTAATTATAATTAAGCTGCAAGCCCAACACGAAAGCAAAACCGCCGATATTGCGCGCTTACGGTCGCGGCAAGGAGATGCAAGAGCGGTTATCTGTTGAATCTCATATGAACTTTGCTCGGGTGTGGGGTGAAACCCCACGATCTGAAGAAATTAAGATATCAGCCCAAGTAAATTAATTATGGGTGTCCAGTTAATCTAATACGAACTGAAAAAACTTATCTGTATTGGATAAAAGCATTCATTAATTTTCATAATAAAGACCATCCAGATAATATGGAAAAAAAGAACTGCCGGAATTTTTAACGTTTTTGGAAAATAAGCGTCATATTGCGATATGACTTTTTTATAAAATATAGATTTAACCAGACACCCATGATTGATTTTTATACTCCTCTCACAACAATCGAAAATTAAACAAATCTAACAAGACACAAATAATTTATTTATTTCTTTCTTTCTTTCTTTCTTTCTTTCTTTCTTTCTTTCACAAAAATAGAAATTAAAAACGAAAAAATAAATTTTTATAAAACACAACTTTTTAAATATTAGCGTAATAAATAAACGAAATTAATATGGGTGTCTAGTTATTTCTGTTTCTTGTTATTTCTGTTCTTCTTCTTTTGATCTTGCTTTTGCTCTTATCCCGACCCTCTCAAGATTGCTGAAAAATAAACGACAAATGCGTAATGACGCCATGGATGGCGGCATAAGGCTTGTCGCGTCGGGAACGCGTTAAGCCTGTTAGCAAATTTGGCGTTTATTTTGAAGGAA
>CAMRBZ010000228.1 GCA_947040595.1 uncultured Enterovibrio sp.
CGATCTCTTGATCTCAGTGCTGTGCTCAACAATGAAGCTGGCATGGGCCTTTAGAGTAGCTTCTTTCTCTTCTAGCAGCGCTCTCAGGTCCCGAACAGCCTTAGAGGTCAGTGGCTGCTTTTCTGCAGAAATACTGCAAGCAGGGCGGGTCCCTTCCAGCTCCGTCCCACATCCGCTCCGACTACCTGCCAGAGCTGTTCCCTCAGATGGTGGAGGACGTCAAGTGTGCGGTGGAAGGAAAGCCCATCTATGTTTTGTTAAATGAAGCGACAGACGCCTGTGGCCGCTGTGTCCTGGCAGTTCTTCTGCAACCTGTTGGCAGGCCACCTCTGGCAGCAGATGTAGTGTTCCTCGACAGAGTTAACTTCAACACAGTCAGGCAGTCATTTCCTGCCTCAACAACTACAACGTCAACTTCAGTGATGTGTGGGCTTTTGTCACCGACTCGGCAAGCTACATGAAGAAAGCCTTCAAGACCATGCTTCATGGCCTGTTCCCCAACTCCATCCATGTGACGTGTCTGGCACATCTGCTCAACTTGGTGCTGCAGGTCTTCCCAGATACCTTTGAGGACCTCAACAGGGTGTGCGCACTGGTGAAGAGAGTCTTCTGCAAGGCACCTCAACGTCGGCAAGAGCTGCGGGCCTATATGCAGGCATTGGGCTTGGCTCCTGTTATGCCGGTGTTTGCTGTCATGACCAGATGGGGTTCCTGGACTGAAGCTGTCCAGTACCTTGCAGAGAACCTGGACATTTTATGTGACTTCAGCCCATGCCATCTTCACTGTTGAGCACAGCACTGAGATCAAGACCACCATTACCAAAACTGGTCAATTCATTCAATGTCAGCTTCAACCAGAGCCTTGGTGAAATCCAGCACGAACTCCTTCCTCTCAGCTGTTGATGGGGTCTTGGAGAGGCAGGCAGCCAGGGTTTGAGTCCTAGATTGTACTAGAAGACAAAGAAAAGAAAAAGAATAATTGAAACATAGTATTATTATTACACAGAATGTAAGATAAAGTAAACATAAGCTTGTACTTTTACTTTGTATTTAGATGGGGCCATGCATATTAAGGAGCAATACATATTTGATGGAATGTATATGTACTGCATTTAGCAGAGATGCCAATTTTAGTCCATAGTAAAAAACAACAACAAATAGCCTAAAATAAAAGCTTGTTGTAATGGAGAGTATGAGCCATACAAAAAAAAAAGATCACAGCCTGAAGCAACACTGTAGCTGCAAATAAGAGAGGAGGCTGCTTTTAATTTATGACAGCTCAACATTGCTCTACTTTTAAATATGAAGCTTTATCCATTTAAACAAAATAAAATAAGAGCAACAGCAACTGACATTTTAAAATCATGTTTGAACGCAATTATGCAAGTGTGTTTTCCTAGAAAACAAGGCTGGGTGTGCGTATAAAAATATTTATTTTTATTAGTACAAATCTCATGGGCTATTCTCTCTGTACAAAGACAACAGAGACCTTTTAAACTGTGTAAACAAAGTGGACATTAAATGTTTGCATTTGAGCAGTACTGTCATACAACATCCGAAAAACACTGAAAATAGTTCATTCTTGGCCACATCAAAGTGAAATTATTAACTTGACCGATTATCCATCTGTGTATGTGACTGCTGCCAGCGCACAACTTCTTTCATTGTCTCTACACTACACAAAGTAAAATATAAATATGAGCTCCTGACGCTCGGCTCAACAGCTGAGCAGCAGCGTCTTCCCTCAGCTGAACATCTGTAGGAGACGCTCAGAGAGAAAGTAACAGCAGCGGATCAGCTGATCTCTCCTCTCTCCCTCCGTAACGCTGGCTCTGATCCGCTCCGCTGGACTTTCAAAATAAAGGTGACGCAGCTCTACATGAGTTAAATAATGAAACTGCGGCGCTTTTACAGCCGGTTTAGGATGAAACTCTGATCATAACCTGGTCAGGATGATGGTGATCTAGCCGCCGGGTTAAAAGACAACCACCCTCCTTTTACAGTTAAGCCGACTTTTTACGTTCAACTCGCTAACCCAGTATACTCGCCCTCATAGTGACAACCGGAGTCGTCTAAACACGGTGACACATTTAAATTAATTTAATATGTTAACCAGCTACTTACCCAATCCACTCCTCTTCCTGTTGTTGTGCCTTTGGGACTTCAGATGCTCCAGGATGGTTTGTCTCCTCAGATAATCAACGGAGTGTTGCCAAACTTTACAGAAGAGTACGCCCCCGTCCGCATAAAAATCATTAGAAAATTATAGGCCCTGCAGGCCGCGGTGACCCGTGTCGCCAAGTGACGCCGCCTCAGTTCTTCTGCTGTGAATCGGTTTTTTGCCATTTTTTACCGGTAGATTAGTTGTTTTCGGTTGTTTTCTTTTGTTGCTGACACAGTATTGACAACGGAAGGGGGCGGGGGCGAGGGGCGGAAGGTGGAGGGGCGAGACAGGCGAGACGCGTTCAAGTAAACTGCTACACTACTGTGTTCAAAATTCCGCGGAAATACCGCGGAGTTTTCGTCGGAGCTCCGCGGCCGCAGATTCCGTGCGGGCCTGATATACCATATGAAAGCTTGGAGTCTGTAGTATACAGATATGATCATAGATTTGGTGTACACATTTGCATAGCAACAGTTGCTAGGCAAAGCATCTTCCTTAGCAACCAGCATCAGTGATACAGTTCCTCTGCGATTGCATTGTTTTATGATGTCTGAATCCAGACCGCTTTTCCAAAGTGCCACATGACTTTTTTTAACCTTCAAGATGTCCTGAATAAGAACTTGAGTGGTAACAGTAATACAACTCATTCCTACTATACTTTTTACATCATTTTGTACATGACCCCAGAATGCTCTATACGTTTCAGTTCTATGTAGTAGTAAACTGCCAAGGCCTCTACAGCTATTCTGCAGTTGGTTATCATAGCTTGTTATATACCATATGAAAGCTTGGAGTCTGTAGTATACAGATACTGTATGATCATAGATTTGGTGTACCCATTTTCATAGCAACAGTTGCTAGGCAAAGCCTAACCCTAACCCTCGGCCCGGCTGAGGAACCGAGCCGAAAAAATCAGGTCTGACATGACACACCCAGGACAATGTCTCTTTGACACCCTCCCCTCTGGCAGGCTCAGGATCATGAGGGCACGAACTGATCGCCTGAGAAACAGCTTCTTCCCCAGGGCAGTGAAAGCCCTGCTGGAAGCCTGAGATGGACTGTGGCAACACACTGACACACTGCACTTTATATTATGTATATTTTCTTGTTTTTATTGCTGTTATTATTTATTGCTTTGGCTTTTAGGATGAATTACTATTATTATTAACATTATTTTAAATGCTGCTACGGGAATGCCTCAAATGGAAATTTCGTTGTATGATATACAATGACAATAAAAGCATCTTAATCTTAATCTTCCTTAGCAACCAGCATCAGTGATGATCCATTGTAGTACATGATTTGCTTCCTTGTTTTGATCAAAATTTCCTTTAATTTTTTTCTTGCAGGACGTGGATTGTTCGCACTAGGTTCATTCTGCAAAGGAGATTTTGTGGTTGAATACAGGGGTGATTTCATAGATGATGCTGAAGCGCAGAGGAGGAGGAAAGTGTACCACCCCTCCTGTGCTGAATTTTTCTTTCTCTTCAAGTGGAGAGGGAAAACATGGTGGTAAGTGCACCTTTATCTCTGGTACATGCCTTTATATAATTTGTATAAATTGTTAAAATTGACTGCACAATCGATGTCTGCCATTTAATAATGTAATAACATTATTTTTAAGTAAAAGTGTTTTTATTTTACTCTCATCTCTTTGTCCATTCTTAGTATTGATGCCTCCAGAGAAGACGATTCATTTGGCCGCCTAGTGAACGATGAACACAGACATCCAAATTGCCGGATGAAAAAAATTGAGGTGGAGGGAAGCCCATACTTGTGTCTTTTTGCTCTAAAAGACATAAAAGAAGGTGAAGAAATAACTTACGACTACGGAGGCAATGACTGCCCGTGGCGAATGCAGGTGTGTCCACAGGACAGTCCTCAACAGGTACATTCACCTTCATCACTTGATGTTTATTTTACAGCCTCTCTTAGGTTTAAGTAACTAAGTAAAGCAAATGGGGTCATTGTGCAGTTAATTTATTGTCGATCAGATCTACTAACAGTTAAATCTAATGCCTCAATGAGGCAAAAGATAAAAGCTCTTTTAAGATGGATCTGAACCTGTCTGGACATTTTCTTTTTGCCTAAATATCACTGTAATCCAACACATTTACGATGTCCCCACAATGTACTTATGATACTATTAGTGTTAAATAACATCCAGAGATGCTTAGTCCCCGTGAAGGATGATAACATGGTGTGTATTAAAGTCCCCATGAAGCTTGTTGTATTGAAGATGTGTTAAAGCAAACACAGGTTTACTCATTAGTCTGAAATATTACAATTTTCTTTCTGTTTTCTTTCCTCTGAAGTCTGGTGTTTTGGCATGTACTAAAGTTTAAAGATCCTTGAACATGTATTTTTATCTACTTGAGTTTTATATGGTGGGCACATTAAGGTCTTAATTTCTCCATTGTTTTCTTTATACATCATTGCAGATGACATTGTGTGCCCTGGATATTCATCCTACAAAGACGTCCCATCCTCTTGCCGTGTCTGAGAAACAGATGGAAGCAGCTTCGTGTCCACAGGACAGTCCTCAACAGGTACATTCACCTTTATCACTTGTTGATTACTGCAACAGCCTCTCTTAAGTTAGTTTTAAGTAACTAAATAAAGCAAATAGGGTCATTGTGCAGTTAATTTATTGTCGATCAGATCTACTAACAGTTAAATCTAATGCTACAATGTTACAATGTAATTTAGCAGACGCTTTTATCCAAAGCGACGTACATTTTAGAGTTATACATTCACATTCACACACCAATGGCACAGCCTTTGGGAGTAATTTTGGGTTAAGTGTCTTGCCCAAGGACACATCGACATGGAGAAGCCAAGAATCAAACCACTGATCTTCCGATTGGTGGACGACTGCTCTACCTCCAGACCACAGTCGCACTAAATAAAGCAAATGGGGTCATTGTGAGGGTAATTTATTGTCGATCAGATCTACTAACAGTTAAATCTAATGCCTCAATGAGGCA
>CAMRBZ010000229.1 GCA_947040595.1 uncultured Enterovibrio sp.
TTCTTCTGTTTCTTCTGTTTCTTCTGTTTCTTCTGTTTCTTTATTTTCATTATCTTGTATTTCTGTATTTCTTTCTTCTTCAATTGCAGTGGCGAAAGAAAGGTGTCCAAAAGAAAATGATAAAATAAGAACTTTAAGAAAAACAATAAGGTAATTCATTTGAGACACCCCGTTATTTTTAATGAAGCTTAAAGATAGTCCATTGAAAACGGGCAAATAATACAACAAATGAAACAAGGGAATGTTTTAATCAATAAACTTTGTTTTATTGAAAATATAACAAGGTAAGTTTTGGTTTTATCTGTTTTTTCTTTTGAATGAGAAAGATAATATATCCACTGGGTGGCGGGGTAATTAAAAGTAAATATTTTTTGAATTCACTGTGTATGGGATTTTCTTTTTTAGATAAATTAAAAGGTTGTTTTCTCTTGTGGGTTTTTTTTTCTTGATTTTTAGAATTTAAATATATCTGTTGGCAGTGGGATCTCCCGCTTATTTCTGCATTTTAAGGCTTCTGTCTCAAAGTGTCATTAGATATACCCAAAGCCATTGAAGATGTGCGCCTGCGCAAAGCGAGTGAAGCCTCTGAGCATAGAGAGACTCTCTGATTGGGCGTCGCGGACGTAGCCAAGAACCACGCAGATTCAAAGGTGATGGGTGTACCTCTTTTCTTTGAGGATACGGAGTTGTTGGCTGCGCTCTAAAAGTAAAATAGAGACGAGATTTTCGATCCGGCGTTTTTCTTCCTTATTGTTTACTTTTATCAACTCCAGTAAGTCGTTAACCCGAAATTGCGCTGAAAAAATCACTGAAAACAAGGCTGGAATTTTTGATAACGCGTTATTCTAATGGAGAAATTAAAAACGATGTTATCGGTTATTTTAACAAGCAAGAATGATCAAATATTGACTGAAACGGGCATTAATACCGCTTGGCTAGCAGTGAGTTTTTTCTGTATTAAGCAGGATCCGCTTCGAATGCGTGAAGGGTTCTGAAAGGCGATGAATTGATTTTCTTCGCCTTAAAAGAGGTTTTTTTGATTTTTTAAAATATAAAAAGCGCGCTTTTTTTAAAAGTCGAGATCGGGTCCTTTAACATCACTTGTAATATCAATATCTTCAAGCTCTTTTTTCAATCTCGCTCTGTCTTTTATGGCTTCTATTTCACGCCATTTCCGTTTGACTTGTTTGGTGCGAGATGCTCGCTGTGGACGTTCTTGTTCTGGTTCGATATCTTGTTCGAAAATATCATCAAAGGTAAAGCTATCCATATATTCACCTTATTTCTTTAGCGATAATGCTTGAGCTTGATTAAATATCAAATTTTAAACAAAATAACATTGAACCTTTCCGCATTTGTTGAATCTTGGTATACCCGCCTTCGTTTTAATAAAAAATACGTGAGCTACACCCATCGCTTTTGAACCTGCCTGGCTGGTCGCTAGGCTCATTCTGCCCAATCAGGAGTCTATCTATATGCTGAGGGGCTTCACTCACTTGCCGCAGGCGCGCACCTTCAATTACTGTGGGTATGTTTCTGCCCAAGAGCAGCCAACAGCCACACAGTTTCAAAGGTGACGGGTATCCCGCTTCAAGACTTTTGGTTTGAGCCTAAGGAGTAAAGAGGGGGCTTTTTGCCTTCCTTTATTTTGATACTTAAGCTGAACATGTTAAAACCGTTTTAAAATAACAAATAAAAGGACGTTGCATTATGTTGATGCTTATTTCTCCGGCCAAAACGCTCGATTATGTTTCACCTCTTGCGGTATCTCGTCATACTTTGCCTTTGTTTATTTCTGAATCGGCACGCTTGATTGAGATTTGCAAAAAATGGACGCCTGCAGAAATCGCAAAACGAATGAAAGTCAGCGATAAAATTGCCAGTTTAAATGCGCTTCGTTTTAATGATTGGTCTGTACGTGTGACATCGGATAACGCACGTCAGGCCATTCTTGCTTTTAAAGGGGATGTCTATACGGGCCTCAATGCGCAAACAATGCAGGCTTCTGATTTTGACTGGATTCAAGAGCACCTGTTTATTTTATCGGGTTTGTATGGCATTTTGAGACCTCTCGATTTAATGCAGCCTTATCGTCTAGAGATGGGGACCTCGCTTAAGAATGAACATGGACCTAATTTATATTCATTTTGGGGAGAGCGTCTTACGCAAACAATCAATGAAAGATTACAGGTTAAAAAAGAGGGCGTTGTGCTCAACCTTGCCTCAAATGAATATTTTAAATCGATAAAACCGTCTCTTTTGAAAGGACAGATTATCACTCCCGTTTTTAAAGATTGGAAAAACGGGCAGTTTAAAGTAATCAGTTTTTTTGCAAAAAAGGCGAGAGGGATGATGGTTCGTTTTATTATTGATGGGCGCATTGAACAGGTTGAAGAGATCAAATCTTTTGAGTGTGCTGGGTATTCTTTTTGTAAAAAAGACTCCACGGCCACTGAATGGGTTTTCACGCGTCAAGAACAATAAGGCAATAACTCTTTTTTGCAGAAGAGGTCGCCTTTTTTTAATCCTCGTTCACCCTAATCACTGTATACCCGTCGCCTTTGAAACTAGGTGGGTGTTGGCTGCTCTCGCTCAGGCTAATCACAGAGTCCATCTATGCTCAGAGCCTTCACTCGTTTGCCGCAGGCGCGCATCTTCAAGTGTCTTGGCTGTATTTCTTCATGTTTTTGGAGTGAACTTGGTTTTCCAAGGGAGGGGGAGATTCTTCCCCCTCTTAAGCGACATTTGATTTAAAATAGCCACTCATAACTGTATCCAGCTGTCATCGCCATACCTAAGATGACGCATAAAAAGGCCAAGATCATTTTATTTTTAAAAATGGATTTAAGTAAAATCACTTCCGTTAAACTGGCCCCAGCGCTGCCAATGATTAAGGCCATTACTGCCCCCAACCCCATTCCTTTGGCGGCCAATGCGGCGCTAAGAGGGATCACCGCTTCAGCTCGAATATAAAGAGGGATCCCAATAACGGCTGACACAAGGATGGCAAATGGATTTTCTTCGCTGGCAACACGCGCAATGAATTCTGTCGGGATCATGCCATAAATAATCGAACCGATACCGATCCCAAGGCCTAAGTACGGCAATACTTTTTTAAAATCATTCCACGTATTACGCCATATTTTGAGCCACTTATTGATAACAGGGCCCTGGGCTGCGCCGGGGCTCCCACAAGCATTTTTCGGGGCTTCATACGCTTCAGGTTTTATGTATCGTTCAAAACCTAATTTTTCTAAGATGACGCCCGCTAAAATGGACACGCCAAGCGCAAAACAAAAATAAAAGACGGCGACATTTAACCCAAAGGTCACCACAAATAGACCAATAATGATGGGATTAAGAAGTGGGCTTGCAAACAAGAACACCATCATGGTTCCGAATCCTGCTTTTGCTCTTAACAAGCCTTTTAAAAATGGGATTGTAGAGCAAGAACAAAAGGGGGTAATGGCCCCTAAAAAACCCGCAATAATATAGCCTTTTCCTTTTTTGGCACTCAAGATGCTTTGAATTTTACTTGGGGGAATATATTCCTGTAATACCCCAACGAGGTAACTGATGAGCAAGAAGAGCAAGGTTAACTCTACGGCTAAAAAGGCAAACATTGACATTGTTTGTTGGATCATTTCGCTGGTGATTGGCATATAATTAATTCGTATTTCTAGAATGATGGAAATATTAGGGTGAGAGAGTGTTTAGGTCAAGATATTTCTGTTATTATGGAAATATATTTTTCATCTGGAATTAAAAGGTGTTTTTGAATGGATGTAAAAAAAGCGGCGAAGGCCTTAAAAGAGCTAGGGCATCCTACTCGATTGGCCATTTTTAAATGCTTGGTAAAAGCGGGCTATAAGGGGATTGCTGTTGGAGACATCCAAGATAAATTAGGGATCCCAGGTTCAACCCTTTCACACCATATTGCAAGTTTGGCTTCTGCTCAGTTATTGCATCAACGTCGTGAAGGGCGTACGTTATTTTGTAGTGCAGAATTTGAGCAACTTGAAGCGGTGATCTTGTTTTTACAAGATGAATGTTGCACTTCAGAAGAAAAAGTTTCTCTTTAGGCTTTGGATGGTTTTTTGTTTTTAAGTGCTCATTCTGAATTTTTCAGGGGCTTCTCTTCAGCCCATCAAGGCTCTGAACGTTAAAAATACCTGATTAATTATGTGCTCTTACTTATTTCATCATCGATCGCCAGATTATTCCGTCGTTCATCCGATATTTCGCAGAAAAAATCACAAAGAGAAAAGCGTGAAGTTTCGATAAGGCGTTATTTTCATGGAGACATTCATAAGGATGTTATACCCAAGACTCTTGAAGTTGCGCGCCTGCGGCAAGTGACTGAAGCCCTTTGCATTGATGAACTCAGTGATTGGGGTGAACGAGCGTCGCCAACACCCACGCAGCTTCAAAGGTGATGGGTATACCCAAGAGATTTGAAGAGGCATATCGGCCCTTTGTGAGCGAACCTCTGAGCATCGACGGACTTTGTGATTAGATTTTGAAAGCGTAACTCTGCATCTTTGAAGGCGAGGGGCATAGATCTAAAAGCCCTCTTTTTCTCTGTCTGGAATGTCACTATATTTCACTCTCTTGTATTTGTATTTTTGATATTATATTTCAGGTTGATGTGTATTTTACATGCTTCTCTGGAGAGGGCTATCATGCAAATATCGAATAAGTCTTTGAGTTTGGTACCTTTGATTGTAAAAAATAACACCCATTCTCCTTTAGCTCGCTTGCCAATAAAATCGGCGATAAATTCAACAACTTCCCCAAAAACCAATATATTCCCACCTCATGTCCATATGAAACCGAAAGAATATAAGTTTATTTTGAATGCCTTGAAATTATCGAATCAACCGCCTTCTCATGCACAAGATAAGCCTCTTTTAGGGAATAAAGAAACGCTTCTAAAGAGTGCGTTTTTAGCTCAAGAGACGAAACCCTCTTTTACTTCTTCTTCCTCCTCCTCTTTTTCTTTTGTAGGCGGTTTCAAGCTTCAAGATAAAAGCATTCAGATCCCTTCTAAAATGCCTCTTCAGTCTCAAACGATAAAAGAGACACTGAACTTTGCTTCAAGTTCTGCAATGCCAAAACCGAAAAAGTTAAAGATGGATAATTTCACATCG
>CAMRBZ010000230.1 GCA_947040595.1 uncultured Enterovibrio sp.
ATAATAATTGCTTCGATACGCCACGCGTGATGGGGTATAAACGAGATCCTGACCCACCCGCTAAAATGATCCCTTTCATTTGTGTTCCTTTATATTAATGTGCAACAAAACGCTCAAGCCGATAAGAGCCATCTAAAATGCGAGACCACCAGGCTTCGTTCTCTAAATACCATTGCACTGTTTTGCGCATTCCAGTTTCAAAGGTTTCTTCTGGTGTCCAGCCTAATTCACGCTCAATTTTTGTTGCATCAATGGCATAACGCAGATCATGACCCGGCCTGTCTGTCACATACCGAATGAGATCTGAATATTTATCAATACCTTGAGGTTTTTCTGGTGCGAGCTCTTCAAGCAATGCACAAATTGTTTGCACAACCTCAATATTGGTTTTCTCGTTTTTTCCGCCAATATTGTATGTTTCTCCCATTACGCCCTTCGTCATCACTTGATAAAGTGCTCGTGCATGATCCTCGACATACAACCAATCTCGGATTTGCTGACCGTTCCCGTATACGGGTAATTCTTTGCCTTTTAAGGCATTTAATATCATGAGCGGAATGAGCTTTTCAGGAAAATGACAAGGACCATAATTATTTGAGCAATTTGTCACAATCACAGGCAATCCATACGTGCGAAACCAAGCTCGCACTAAATGATCGCTTGATGCTTTTGACGCAGAATAGGGGCTTGAAGGTGCATAAGGCGTTTCTTCAGTAAAAAGACTTTCCGTGTTTTCTAAATCACCATATACCTCATCGGTTGAAATATGATGAAAACGAAATGTCGATTTTCTCGATGCGTCTAATTTATTCCAATATTGACGAGAGGCCTCTAATAAAGAAAAAGTCCCGACTATATTGGTTTCAATAAATGCTTTTGGGCCATTAATGGATCTGTCAACATGTGATTCTGCAGCTAAATGCATGACGGCATCAGGCTGATAATGCGAAAAAACACGATCAAGTTCTTCTTTATTACAAATATCCACTTTTTCTAAAAAATACCGATTACTCTTTTCAACACAAGATAAAGATTCTAAATTTCCTGCATAGCTAAGCTTATCGACATTAATAACGGTGTCTTTTGTCATATTTATGATATGGCGAATAAGTGCAGAGCCTATAAAACCTGCACCGCCAGTTATGATTATTTTCACTGAGCCTCTTTTCGATTTTAAAATTAAAACAATGTATATTCTTATGACAGTTTTATAGCTGAGTAAATCGCACTTTTTATAAAGATATACCCACAGTAATTGAAGATGCGCGCCTGCGCCAAGCAAGTGAAGCCAGTGAGAATAGAGAGACGATGTGATTGAGATGAACGAGCGTAGCCAAGACCCACGCAGCTTCATTCACTTTCTACAGGCGCGCAACGTTTTATTCCATGGGGCTTATACATTCACCTCAATTGAATTTATTTTTTTCTTATTTCAGTTGTTATTATTAATATAAAAAGAAGAGGCTTACTTTAAGTAGATTTTAAAAATTATCGGGTTCATGAGAAGAAGAAGAAAAAGGCAAAGCCTGTAGGCTGGTTCTCAATAATTTAATTCAAAAAAGAGCAACAAAAAGACCGATTTCAAATTAACTTTAAAAACAAAACGCACCCATGATTTTAACTTTAATTTAAATTGTTTTTCCATTTTAGAAAAAAGAAAAACGCTACCGCCCTTAGGTGTACTCCCTAATTCGAACAAAAAACACAAATTTTTAATCCTATATTTTCCATGGCTTAGCATCGAAAAAATACAAGGACGTCAATGAAATGTATTCCGCGCCGAAAAATTACATTTTTATTTATATTTTCTTTGTGGTGACTCGCATTTTATTAAAGAGGAGAGAGTTGAAAGAGAAGGAATATTGAAGAAATTCGCCCTTTAAAAAGGCGAAAAAAGAGAAAGAGATGTTTTGAAATGATTGAAAAAACAGCATGTTAAAGAGAAGGAGGCTAGATAATGTCTTTCTTGAGGGCGCACCATCCAGGCTTGTGGCTTCACTCAGTGCCCGATAAATAGTCACTTGTAGCGCTTCAGCTGCTGCAATCCCCTGAACATTCAGATCAGGCGAGCACTTCGCCTGTGCCTGCGGCAAACAAGGTATCGCCATCATACATGGAATACATCGGGTTTATGGCAGGGAGAAAAACATCATGCCCCATTCAAAAGAAAATCGACACCGGAAATAAAGCCGTTTTTATTTCCATTTTGAATTATGGCCTAAAAATTGTCTTATTTAATAAGGTCTCCCCATGCGTTCAGAACAACAATGCCAATCAGCATGGCATCGTTTTCCAATTCCATAAAATAGAGGGATTTCGGATAAAAGGATTAAAAAGGTTGAATTTTTTATAAATATGAGATCAAGAAAAACGTTAAATTATCTGAATCCCTTTAATGTTTAAAAGGTGATCCTGTCTCGGTTATTGTTGAGATCTCGCTTTTCATTTGCGGAATCTCGAAAATAACACAATAAAACAACAGAGGAAAAATTAATGATAATTTCAGTAAGGTAGAAAAAGCATGAAATATATGTAGAAATAATAAATAAAATTTCATTTGAATATATACAAATGAAACAGTAAAATAGTCGGCATAAATCAGGTCAGTGAAAAACTGGACAGAGTAATGACGCATAACTCACAATTAAACTTATCCGAAAATACTCTACCAAAAAAACATAAAAACGACAAGAAGCCTGTCAATCGGTTAGAAAATAACTTAAATAGAAATAAAATAAAAAATCACGTCGCTGTTGTTTTGGGATATTATAATGGAAATAAATACCTCTCAGAACAAGTGAATTCGATATTCAATCAATCACACCCCCATATTCATCTATTCATTTCCGATGATAATTCAAGCGATCCTGTTGATCTCGAGAAGTTAAATGAGATACAAAACAACAAGCTCTCTATAAATCTTCGCAAAAAAAACATTGGCTTTAGCAATAATTTCTTAAGATGCTTAAGTGAAACTGATCCTAATTTTGAATATTATTCTTTTTGTGATCAAGATGATATCTGGAATCCAGATAAAATAGAAAATGCCATTACACTTCTATCTCAAGCCCCCAGTAATCAACCTGCACTCTATTGCGCTCGTACTTTTATTACCGATGAAAAATGCCAAAAACAACTTGGCAAATCGAGATTATTTAAAAAAACACCCTCTTTTGCAAATGCATTAGTACAATGCCTTGCAGGTGCGAACACCATGGTATTCAACAAAGCCGCACGTGACTTAATTGTTAAGTCAAGTCTCAATGCTCAAGTGGTTTCACATGATTGGTGGTGCTACCAAATCATTACAGGAGCAGGTGGCACCGTCTATTATGATGGCGAGCCATGCTTAAAATACAGGCAACATGAAATCAATCTTGTTGGTACAAACAATAATTTAAAAGGAAAATGGATCAGAATAAAGGGATTATTCGCAGGCAAACTAAAGAGCTGGAATGATATCAACATCGTCGCATTAGAGAATAACAGAGATTTATTAACATTTGAAAATCAACACTGCCTTGATAATTTCATCAAGGCCCGTCAATCCGGTTTATTCAAGCGTCTCTATTTATTTAAACGCGCCGGGCTTTATCGACAAACGTCATTGGGTAATCTGGGTTTATTGGTTGGGGCGGTGATGAATAAAATATAAATTAAGAAGATTCGAGAGCAGATTTTAATTTTATCATTCAATGTATAACTAAAAAAAGTCTTTTTTAAATTTATTTATTTTCGGAGTTTAAAGTTAATAATGGAAAATCAGCCAATAAGATCATGTAAGCATGTGATCTTAACCCTTGCAACAGTTCATGATGCCGAATTCATTTTGTCTCTTAGACAAAATAATGCATTAAATCGGTTTGTTTCTCATGTATCCCCCTCCCTTTACGCTCAAAAAAAATGGCTAGAAGAATATAAGAGCAGAGAACTTACAGGTGATGAATTTTATTTCATCATCAGGGGACCTGACATGAAACCACTGGGTACGGTTAGAATATATGATTTTAAAAACGATTCTTTTTGTTGGGGTAGCTGGATGGTCGCCTCTGATGCACCACGAAAAACAGCGATTGAATCAGCATTAAGTATTTACGAGTTTGCGTTTTATTCACTTGGTTTTAATCAATGCCATTTTGACGTTAGAAATGAAAATATAAAAGTAATAAAATTCCATAATATGATGGGTGCACAAGAGACACTTTGCACTGATTTAGATACATTTTTTATTTACTCGAAAGAAAATTATGAAAAAATAAAACACAAATACAGATCATTATTTGAATAAGAATTATCCCCCTCCCCGTTGAAGTTGCGTGGCTATTGGCAGCGCCCCTTCAACCCAATCTCATAGTCTATCTATACTCAAGCTGTCTCTTAGTCACATCTCAAACTAAAACGCCAAAAATCATTGGATCTCATTCTACTTATTCATATAACCGAGAACTTATCTAAAATGCATCTATTTAATTGATAAATGTTTAATTAAGAAGTCCTGATATCCCTTCAATTAAACGGGTCCCTTTTGCTATAACCGAAATTTCGACTGATAAATAAACGATTCGAACAATAATTAGTCAGAATTAAATTCGAAAAGATGTGACTAAGAGACAGATACTCAAGGACTTCACTCACTTTCCGTAGGCGCAGACCTTCAAGTGTCTTAGGTGAAAAATAAGAAAAAACATCGCACTGAAAAAAACAACATCCGATACAATGTTTTTTCATAATCAAATTAATTTGCTTTAATGATTAATTCTCATCAAAAATAACTTAATCGTAAATATATCTCATGTAACCAAGATTCCAAACATAGAAAAATAACATCGATTTATAAACATCTAGATAAAAAGTCTCTATAAATCCATGTCTGCGCATCTCCCTACATTAAAAAATTGCATTTCAACTTTAATTTCAAAGTAAGATTTTTAAAAATAAATATTAGGTGCTTAATGAAGGTTGAATTCTATTTATACAGAGGTTGTCGAGTTTCTTTTTTTTAAAAAGACATTTATCAATAAATAATTGTATATTGTTGTGAGTAAAATAATAAAAAAAATCAGTATTCTTTCATTAGCACCGAAATGAATAAAAAGATCCATTGCCAATT
>CAMRBZ010000231.1 GCA_947040595.1 uncultured Enterovibrio sp.
TGAGTTAATTTAAAAATATCGACCGCTTTAAAAGCTTCATTCACGCTCTACCCAAAACACTTGAAGCTGTATGGGTGTTGGTTAGGCTCATTCAGCCCAATCACAGCGTCCATCTATGCTCAGGGGATTCGCTCGCTTTTCGCCTACCTGCAACTTCAAATATCTTGGGTATAATTGCATCTTACCGCAATGCACTTTTCCTTCATTTTTATTCTATTTTGGTATGGATGAAACTCTCAATTATTATTTCTCTTTTAATGTTTTTTTAGATGAATTTATCATCTAATAAGAAGAAAAATAAATTTAAAAAATGCATACAAGACGCCTAAATAAACATTAAATAAATAATATACCCCCCTAAAAACACACCTATATCTCAAATCAAAAAAATTCCTATACCTTCGGTAATAGCCCCTTTTTTTCTCAACTATCTTTGAAAAACAATCGTTCTTAATAGGGGTCTAAAAATGAATGGAAACGCTGAAACCATGAGCTCCAAAATAATAAAAAAACCCATTTGGGAACAAGAAGGAATGACAAAAGTTCAGTGGAAACGTGCCACTCAATTCGATCAAGTCGATCTGGGTTGGATTGTCATGAGCATCGGAATGGCCATTGGGGCGGGAATCGTATTTTTACCTGTTCAAGTTGGAATCATGGGGATTTGGGTTTTTTTACTCTCTTCTGTTATTGGTTATCCCGCCATGTATCTTTTTCAAAAACTATTTATTAATACGCTCGCAGAATCAAAAGAATGCACCGATTACCCTGGCGTTATATCTGGTTATCTCGGTAAAAACTGGGGCGCAGCATTAGGGATCCTTTATTTTTTAATGTTGGTTATTTGGGTTTTGGTGTATTCATTGGCCGTCACAAATGACAGTGCCTCTTATTTACAAACTTTTGGTGTAACCCAAAACCTTTTAAGTGAAAATGTATTTTATGGTTTATTTTTAATTTGCATTCTGTCTTATATTGGCAGTAAAGGTGAGAAGCTCCTCTTTAAATTATCGGGTTTTATGGCCGTCACGGTACTTTCTCTTGTCGCCTTAATGGGCATATTGCTGATTGGGCAATGGGATATGAACAACATTCCCAAAATGGGCCATCTATTTCCCATGTTAAAAGATGCGATTATAACCCTTCCTTTTACCTTAACCTCCATTTTATTTATTCAATCTTTAAGTCCAATGGTTATTTCTTACCGTTCAAAAGAGAAATCCATTGAAGTTGCAAGATATAAAGCAAACCGTGCAATGCGACTTTCTTTTAGTATTCTTTTTGTGGTTGTTTTTTTCTTTGCAGTTTCTTTTACCTTTGCAATTACTCAAGAACAAGCCACAGATGCAATGAATAAAAATGTTTCGGCGTTAGCCATCATTGCGCATTATTTTCCAGGAAGCTGGGCCACGATTG
Organism: uncultured Enterovibrio sp.; assembly: GCA_947040595.1. Lineage (GTDB taxonomy): Bacteria > Pseudomonadota > Gammaproteobacteria > Enterobacterales > Vibrionaceae > Enterovibrio. Next base: position 1,417 of record CAMRBZ010000231.1, read on the forward strand.
CAGGGGTTGTGATTAACATTTTTGCCATTGTCACATCCTTTTTCGGGGTTTTCTTGGCTTTTCGCGAAGCCTGTAAAGGCTTAGCAATGAACCTCTTGCTTCGTAAATACACAACAGAAGAAATCAATAGAGAATGGGTTGAAAAAGGCGTCATTGTTTTTATCATTTTGCTTGCTTGGAGCGCGATTGCTCTTAATGCGCCGATTTTATCTTTCACTTCCATTTGTAGCCCTATCTTTGGTTTGGTCGGTTGTTTGATCCCCGCCTATTTGGTTTATAAAATGCCACATCTTCATAAATACAAAGGAATGGCAACCAATCTCATCATTGCAACGGGTATTTTACTTTGTATTTCTCCACTGCTGGCTTTCTTTTAAAGCAAGACTAAATATCTGCATAGATACCCAAAGCCATTGACGTTGCGCGCCTGCGAAAAGCGAGTAAAGCCCATGAGCATAGATAGACTCTGTGATTGGGCGCTGCGAGCGTAGTCAAGATCCACGCAGCTTCAAAGGCGACGGGTAGCTGAATACTTACATTCTTTTTGAGTAAAAAGGTGTGATTCTTCCTATAAGCAGAGTGGTTTTTACGCATCGCTCATCAGTTTGAATTATTGTCATATGAACAATGATTATGTTCATAGCGGAGAAAAGCGGTATGCAGGTAAAGCCTTTTGAAGATGAAATAGATAATCCATTTATTTTACCTATCTTGAGTTTGTTAGAACAATCGAACAAAAGCTGGAAAGTACATCATTTCTTGGTTGAACTTGAAAAGGATTCTTTTATGGTTCGCCTGGACGAAGACACCCAATTAGATTTGTTCAAACGAAACTTTCTTATCATGAATGCCCTTTATCAATTGCAAGAAACCTTATTACCTCAACAGTGGTTACAGCTCGAATCCATGGATATTCGTTTGATGCAGAGAGTAAAAGAGGATCATTTGAAGCAAGAAATTGATGTTTTAGATCCTTTACGTGAATATTATTTGGATTGGAAAAATTATGACGCTAAACGAGAAGATGTACGTGAATTACTGAGTTCCTTTTGGCGACGTTATCAAAGTGAAATAGGATCGACAACAGAAGAAAGAATGGAAAGAAAAAAAGCCTTGGCCGTTTTAGGTTTAAAAGAAACCGCCTCAGAACATGAAATTCGTCATCAATGGCGAAAAATGGCTTTAAAATGGCATCCAGATCGCTCAGAAGGAGATGCGGCCACTTTTCGAAAAATGTGTGAAGCTTGGCGTTGGATTCAACAAATATAAAGACGCGCTTATCTTCTTGCATCAAATCGATTTGGATCATGATTACTCCGACATTCCAGAGCACTTTCAGGAATAAACCTATTCATCAATACTTCGGACCCTTTATTAAAAAGGTGCCTTAAGGGGCATCATAAGGTCTGCTCCTGTTCGATTATTCTATGCCCCTCTCCTTTGAAACTGCGTGGGTGTTGGCTACACTCACTGCGCCCAATCACAGAGTCCATCTATGCCCAGCCGCTTCACTCGCTTGCCCTTGGGTATATGTCCGTTCAGAAAATTCGGAGCGATGACGCAATAAAGACCTCTTAAGTGCTGAAAGAGAAATGTTTCAATAAATCATCACTTTCAACCTTATATTAAAAATCAGTATTTTCTTTTCGATTCACATCGGTAAAATGAATGAAATTCTCATTGATTGAATCAAAAGAATAAATGATGAAAAACAATCTTATTTCAACTGCAATCCTCTCTGTCTCTCTCATCGGTTGCAAAATAGAGACGTCAATCCTTGCACCTGAACCCAGTCCTGTTACAAGCGTTTCTTTTGCTTCTTTTAATGTCTCTTTTGCTGTAGACAATGACCAGAGCGATAATTTTGAACGCTGGGTAGAATTTATGAATATTCCAGAAAAAAAACAGCAAAAACTGATTGCAGCCTGGCTTGAAAACACCGCCACCCCAGCAGATCACCTCTTAGCTGAACGGATTATTCAAATTCGCAATATCGCGGCGATTATTCAAAAAAACAGACCCGATGTTCTCTTCTTAAGCGAATTTAACAACGACGGTGTCGGGCAGAATATGGCAGCGCTTGAAGGATTCCAAAAAAATTATTTAGGTGTCTCTCAAAGCATGAACAGTGTCGATGGAGGCGCCATGCTGGAACCCATTCAATATCCCTTTGTTCAAAACTACGCAACAAATACAGGACTCGATCCAAAACTCAATTTAAGTCATGCCTCTTCCCCTTCCTTTAATCCTGATGATGCGTATGGATTTGGCTTCTATCACGGACAATATGCTTTTGCTTTGATGTCCAAATTTGAAATTGACACCCAAAATACGCGTACATTTCAAACCTTCCTAAGAAAAGATTTACCTGAAGCGGTCAACCCAACAGTGAATCAATGCACAAAGCCGCTTCCTGACGGGCTTTCTTGTGGAGACCCCTGGTTTACAGGGGATAATTGGAACAAAGTCCGTTTATCATCTAAAAATCATGTTGATGCACCTATCTTTATTCCAACAAACAAGGGAATAAAAACCATTCATGCCCTGCTTTCTCATCCAACCCCTCCTGCGTTTGATTCCTTTTCAGACAACAATAAATACCGAAACAGTGATGAAATTACCTTTTGGGATCACTATGTTTCAGGAGAATCGTTTTTCTATGACGACAAAGGAGGAACAGGCGGATTTAAAGGAGAAAGCTTTGTGATTATGGGAGATTTAAATGCAGACCCCGCCTTCGGTACTGCAACGGTTCCGTTCTTTAATGGCATTCAAACCTTAACGAACAACCCAAAACTCAATTTAGATCTCTCTCAAAGCAATGCCCTGTTCACCCCTGTAAGCCAAGGAGCGATGAAAGAAGCAAACCCAAAGCGGCATCCACACCCTGAGACACGCACCAGCACTTTTGGATCTCGCGTAGATTATGCTCTTGCTTCTGCAGATTTATCACTTATTAAAACGGGGGTTTATTGGCAAGCTGAAAATCAAATCGGTCGACTTTTATTCAATGATCCTCGGGTTGGAAAAAGAGGCACAGACAAAGAAGTGTCCTCTGATCATCGCTTTGTGTGGAGCACGATTTCGGTCAATTAACACATGAAAAAGCAAGGACGCTGTTTTTTTCCGTTGTATTTCGCTTTATTTCTCTTTGCCTGCACGTAAAAAAAGATATAAATAAGCAAGGATCCCAATATTTAAACAAAACAACCCCACCGAAAATAGATTCTTCTGTGTGAGCATTTCATAAATTTCAAACGGAAGGTAAATACTCCCCGTCAATAAAGCAAACCACTGCGTCCAAATAAAACCTTTCCATAAGCCAAACGCCTCAAAAAAACGAATAATCCCGTACACAAGACTTCCAATAAAAAAAAGGTTCAAATGTGAAGCCGTGATCTCTCCTGCATCATGCTGAATATTGACATAAAAATGAGCCGCTGGATTCAAATGTAAATGCTTCAATAAATAAAACACGGTTTCTTGAAGGCCTTTTCCAGCCATTTCATGAAGGCCCAATCCAAATATCAAGGCCACGCTTCCTTTCATGGCCTCAAAAATGGCCAATGCTTTTAAGCCCTTTTTAGTTTTAAACATTAAATTCAACCTGTTATTTATATACCCAAAGGAATTGAAGATGCGTGTAGGCGGCAAGCGAACGAAGCCCC
>CAMRBZ010000232.1 GCA_947040595.1 uncultured Enterovibrio sp.
GAGCATAGAGGTACTATGTGATTGGGCTGAGAGAGCGCAGCCAACACCCACGCAGCTTCAAGGGCGACGGGTATATCGCTATTTATAAAATCGAGACAATAAGATAAAAAAATAAAAAACGTCCGTCTTAGAAATAGAGGAATAAACCTTGCCAGGTTGTTTTTGATTTTGGCTTCTGAGCTACCTAAACTCATCACTCAGCATACATGCATTTTTGAGGTTTAAATTATGAGTCATCACCAAGATCAAAAAGAAGAAGAAAATAACGAGAAAGAACAACACAAAAAAAACAATCACGGTCAGCAAGATACTGCAGAATTTGAACATGAACGGATGAAACGAAAATACGAAGAAAACATAAAACACAAACACGATAAAGATCATCATGAATACAGAGAGCATGAAAAAAGCCACCCACACACCCAACACGGCGGCGATCCAAAAGGACATAAGCACCCACAACAGACGCATGAAGAGCGCCATGAGCACGATGAACATAAACACCATAAAACGAAAAATCATGATCACAAAGAAGGGTCACGAGAACATCACAAAACAGGAAACAAAAAATAGTTAATTTATTTCTCTATTTTCATCATCACTCCATACCCCTCACCTTTAAAACAGCAAGGATGTGGGGTATATACCCGTCGCCTTTGAAGTTGCGTGGTCGTTCGCTTGCCGCCTACACGCATCTTCAATTCCTTTGGGTATAGGCTTCAAGCCCAATCAGAAAGGCAAAGGATGCTCAGGCGCTTCACTCACCACCCAGCGCCCCATGTATTCAAAAATGGGGATAGCCAAAAATGCAAACTGAATGTTTATTTTCATGATGCTAGATGTATCGCGTTAGGAATTCTCTGATTTAAGTACACACGAATATGCGTCAAGAAATTCATTAGATCTATATCTCCGTCATTGTCTAGATCTCCGGTTTTAATCCAGCGCAACCCGTCATCAGTTATTTTTGTTTTTATCATCTCAGGATTTTTCGAATAAAGATATGAATTAACTTTATTGTCCATAGCGGTAATTAAATCCGCTATCGCGTCACCATTAAAGTCAGCCGCACTGGAATCATGTATATTATATTGGGTGTCAAAATCTTGAGCGGATACTGTAAATTCACCATTTCCCTTGTTCAAAAATAATCTCGCTGGCTGATTACCTTTACCCGATTCAGGATGAGTTCCCCCATTCGAAAATAAATCGGGCGCACCATCACCATTAAAATCTGCACTAACAACCTTGCCAACCGCACTTTTTAAAGAAGGGATATTTAATGGTAAAAAATCACCTTGTTGATTATTTATCCAAATACGCCCTCCGGCATAAATATCCTGATATTTATCTTGATTAAAATCAGCAATCGCAAGTCCTATCGGATTGGATTTATAAATAAAGGGTTCAAACGGATGCTTAGTGTATTTTCCTTTACCATCATTGATAAAAATACCCAAGGAATCATGTTTGATGTTCGTGATTAAATCTAAATCACCATCATTGTCAAGATCGCCAAATTTTGCAATCCCCTCCGCATTTTCAGTGCTGAAATGAGCAGGATATCCTGCTTCAATCGTTATTTTTTGTCCCGGAGTAAAATAACCGTTTCCTTGGTTATAAAAAAACTGATGCGCCTCTTCTGAAAATATACCGCTCAATACAAGGATGTCTTTATCCTTATCACCGTCAATGTCTGCGACAACCAGCCCTGATAATGAATAATGACTTGAAAACGCGGGTTCAACGACAGTGAATTTTCCCTTTCCATCATTTAAAGCAACAATAAGTTCATTTTTTTCGAATCTTGGAATAAGGGCATCCAAATCGCCGTCACCATCAAAATCGAGCAACTCACCGTTATGGTGTGTAAAACCATCAGGAAGTTCAACATCAGGAAGCCTAATGAAATCCATGGTGTCAGCTTGGGTCTCTAAATTCAGAAATTCATTTTTCATCTCTAAAGGCGCAAGCAAAAAATCAGCACTTGCACTCAGTGCCTCTTTTTGTACTTTTAATTTATAATTCCCTGCCACTCTTTGGGTTTTAATGGAACCTGTAGAATAATTTGTTCCCGTAAGACCCATCAATTCTCCATTTAAAAAGACCTCGGCCCCCATTGCGCTTTGGTTTTCTTCATCAAGTACATTCAGCATCAAGGTCCCTAAAATACTGCGCGTTAGCAGGCTTTCTCGTTTTAATTCAAGGTTACAACCAAGGGTTTTCGTTTGCTCAACATTGATTCTTGTATTACAACGGGCAAGTGGTACATCAGAAAATTGGGTGGCCGCTTCCGTGGTACGATGAAAAGCAAGATAAACCGTCACGCCAGCTTGCCCACCGGTTTCAAATATCCCGCTGGCTTTAAAAATACCATTATTATCAAGTACATCTAAACGTTTTTCTTGAACGGGCACGCCAATGCCGCCTAAGCGCACCAATAAAGTCAAATTTTGTGCCCCACCCACTTCAGTGACGATTTCAGAGGGCACAATAAAACTAAACCTGCTTTCGTCTTTGATGGGATCAAGGCGGATATTGATGCCCACCTGCAAGGGGATCATCTTGACTTGTGCGTTTTCTCCTTCAATTAAAGTGATAAGATTTTCGTCTTGCTCATTTTTACCCAGCATCTTATCTCCGTCATAAAGACGCATTCTTAAACGGTATTCACCAGGTAGTACATTCAGAGTGACTGGGGACAAGCCCATTTGTTTATTAATGGCATAAACGCTTTCATCCCCCTCATTAATCGATATACCAAATTGAGGTTGGTGGAGCCCAACAAGGTCTGCTTCTGTCCAAGAAAATTTCAAGGTAGAAAGAGAGTTTATTTCATCAAAATGCCTGATGCTCTTGCCCAAATTCGGCGATAACACAAAACGAATAAGAGGGTTCTTGCCATCAAGAATACGTTGAGTCAATGCTTTCGCTGTGTATTGGCTTTTAAGGCCGTCTTTGGAGGTTAACAGAAGCAAAAAATCATACGTGCCCGATTTTAAGGACAGTTCAGGGTGTGAAACGCCGATGATATTTCCTTCATCGTCCATCGTTTGCGTTAAAGGCCAATCAAATTCTTCTTTAGATTCGGTGAATAAGTTAATCACTTGCATCTTACCGTTATAACTTTTGCTTTGGCTTTTAGGCGGCACGCTTTGGCTTGACCCTGAAAGCAAAACGGGATCAGATTGAAATGATCCTGAACGGTCTTTTTTTATTGTTTGACTGAAGATGGCCGAAAAGCTTGTGTTCATATTTAATGGGGTTAATTCATTGCCTGTTTTTGGGGTTGTGAGGGTGCTGTTTTCTCCCCCGCACGAAAAAAGCAAGAACATCAATAAGGCAGTACCAAAATGGCGTTTTTTAATTTTAGTCATGGTTCTTCTTATTTTTATTGGTAAAAAAACAAGGACACTTCACAAAAAACGCCTCAATTTATCACGAAAAAATGAAAATATTTCACTTTTTTTCACATTTCGTGATCAGAGAATAAAAAATATAACTACATAAAATCAAGTGCATACATGAGAGATAACAAGAGAGAGGAAAGAGAAAAGAGGAAGCGCCCCTCAATAGAGAAGGCGCTGTATGATTAGGCTTTAAAAGTGCGGCCAAAATACCTGAATCTTCATCGGGGACGACTCACTTGAAAATACAGGTCGTCGTCAAAAAAAGAAGATAATACAAACGCCATTAAGCAGTCAGTCAGATATTGAGCAGGAAAAATCGCAGAACAAGGCGTGAATTGTCGATAACGAATTATTCTATACCCCTCACCTTTGAAAGTGCGTGGGTGTTGGCTGTTCTCGCTCTGGCCAATCACATAGTCCATCTATGCTCAGGGCCTTCACTCGTTTGCCGCAGACGCATCTTCAAGTGTCTTGGGTATATTGCCTATTTGTTAGGATAAAATAGTGGCATGAATGGATAAAATTTATTGTGGATCCGGGTAGATCAGATCGTCATTTTAGAGACAAGTTCAATTTATTAAATGTAACTAAGAGACAAGATGTAGATATTGGCTCGGTACGAATGCGCTAACGTGAATTAACGTGAGTTAACAATGTTAGCTGTATTCGTTTGTCATATTTTCGAAATCAAATGCTTTCTTAACCGAGAATAAAAAGTATATTTTTCTGGCCTTTACATGCTAGTTTTTATATTAATCGTCTCGGTTATTATTTTTCATTACATTTAGCAATGTAACAATACTTTGCAAAAGCAAATTTCACATTGGCGGTTTTATGCTACTGCGAAATAAAATGATAACAGTAAATTAGTGATAATTATGATGCGACTCTTAACATATCAACATCTATCATTACGCCATAACCTTCATGGTCAATTTCACCGTAGATGGTCACAGGGGTTTGTGCGCTAACTTTCTGTCCCCACATCTTATCTGCTTCAATTTCAACCGTGATTGTCCCTGTTCCGTCAGTAAATTCATAATGCTCATAGCTGAGCTGTTTGGTTAGCGTTCCAGTTAACGATACATGGAAATCATCCATATACATTTTTGAACCTTTAATAGCAGCAACAGTATTTAATTCAGGAAAACCATTTGGCACATTAGAGCCATAAACCCCATTTTGGCCCATGTTTTGATTTCCGTAATAACCATCAGGGTTCGTAGCATCATTTGCAAAAGCTGCAGCAGAGATAAAGCCTGTTGTAATAATGATTGTTTTTAATAAGTTACGTTTCATTAGTGATACCTTGTGTTATTGATTAATATTAATTAGCCTGGTCTGGAAAAGATAATATATAAACTTTCCTTAAAATGCACCTCACAATTTTGTAAGTATTCTGCAATGTTTATTTCATGACTTATTTATTGGTCATGAAAGCTCAAGGCGTTTTCTTGTTATATTTAAGTCAAGTGAAATAAAGTATAATCACATCAGGTAGGGCCACCGTTAATAGAACATAAAAATACCGGAGCCACTTTATTTATTTTTTTAGACATGATGAACAGTCACTATCTGAAAATGTTTACTCGTATTTGGCTAGCATATACCCAAAGGAATTGAAGATGCGTGTAGGCGGCAAGCGA
>CAMRBZ010000233.1 GCA_947040595.1 uncultured Enterovibrio sp.
TTTTTTTCTTTCTGTTGTGTTTTTTTGGACGCTTTCACATAATGCGCTTCCTAAGAAGAAGGTCCTTGGTCGTGTTTTTGTATGCTTACGGCATATAAGTACTGAAAAAATTGCCTTATTTATTTAGCTTGTTACAATTCCTCACCGTTTCCGGTGCATTCATTTTTGTGGTACCAAAATGGATACCCAATGAGGCTATATTTCTTTGTTGAAATCTCAACTAATTGATAAAATAGTCATTTATTAAAATCAAGTGCTACTTCGTGTGTAGCACCACTGTATGTAGGACCAGAAAATGCCTTTAATTACACTCCCTGATGGAAGTCAACGTGCGTATGATCATCCTGTTTCAACACTGGATATTGCTACCGATATCGGTCCGGGTCTTGCCAAAGCCTGCGTCGCAGGTCGGGTGAATGGCTTGCGCGTTGATGCATCTGATTTGATCGAGCAAGATGCTGCTTTGGAAATCATTACCGCTAAAAGTGATGATGGCCTTGAAATCATCCGTCATTCTTGTGCTCATTTATTGGGGCATGCGATGAAGCAATTGTACCCAGATGTAAAAATGGCGATCGGTCCTACCATCGACAGTGGTTTTTATTATGATGTGGATTTGGCGGTTTCTCTCACGCAAGATGATTTGGAAGCCATTGAAAAACGGATGCAAGTGCTTGCAAAAACGCATTACCCAGTGATAAAGAAAAAGGTCACATGGCAAGAAGCGCGAGATCTGTTTGAATCTCGCGGTGAAGACTATAAAATGGCCATATTGGATGAGAATGTTGCGCGTGACGACTCGCCTGGCCTTTATTTTCATGAAGAATATATGGATATGTGCCGTGGGCCTCACGTGCCACATATGGGCTTTTGCCAACATTTTAAGCTTTTAAATCTTGCGGGTGCTTATTGGCGAGGCAAGAGTGATGAAAAAATGCTTCAACGTATTTACGGTACGGCGTTTTTTGATAAAAAAGAACTTAAAGCACATCTTTTACGTTTAGAAGAAGCCGCAAAGCGAGATCATCGAAAATTAGGCAAACAGCTTGATTTATACCACATGCAACAAGAAGCGCCAGGTATGGTGTTTTGGCATCATAACGGCTGGACCATTTTCCGAGAATTGGAAGTCTTTATTCGCGAAAAACTGACAGAATATGATTATCAAGAGGTCAAAGGCCCGCTCATTATGGACAGGGTGCTTTGGGAGCGTTCGGGGCATTGGGAGAAATACGCCGATTATATGTTCACCACGCAGTCTGAAAATCGTGAATATGCACTAAAACCGATGAATTGCCCTGGACATGTTCAAATTTTTAATCAGGGATTGAAATCTTACCGTGATTTGCCTTTGCGAATGGCGGAGTTTGGAAGTTGTCACAGAAATGAACCCTCTGGCGCCTTGCATGGTTTGATGCGTGTGCGTGGTTTTACACAAGATGACGCCCATATATTTTGTACTCCTTCGCAAGTTCAAGAAGAAGTTATTTCTTGTATTTCAATGGTATATGATACATATAAGACATTCGGATTTAATGCGATTCAAGTGAAGCTCTCAACGCGTCCAGAAAAACGTGTCGGGAGCGATGAGATGTGGGATCGTGCAGAGACGGCATTAGCGCAAGCGTTGGATTCTATGTCTATTCCCTTTGAGATACTGGAAGGGGAAGGGGCCTTTTATGGACCTAAAATAGAATTTACTTTGCATGATTGTTTGGATCGAGCGTGGCAGTGTGGTACCGTTCAGTTAGATTTTGCTTTGCCTGAACGTTTAGGTGCAACCTATGTAGGCGAAGACAATGAACGTCACACTCCTGTGATGATACATCGTGCTATTTTAGGTTCTTTAGAACGTTTCATTGGTATTTTAATAGAAGAATACGCGGGTCATTTTCCAACTTGGCTTTCACCTCAGCAAGCGGTCATCATGAATATTACTGATAATCAGGCTGAATATGTTCAGGAAGTGGCAAAAAAACTGCAAAAAGCAGGATTTAGAGCTATTCCGGACTTGAGAAACGAGAAGATAGGCTTTAAAATCCGCGAGCATACGTTGAAACGCGTTCCTTATATGTTGGTGTGTGGTGATCAAGAAATGGAAACCGGACAAATAGCAGTAAGGACCCGTAAAGGCAAAGATTTGGGTAAATACGATATTGAAGAATTTATTTCTCTGCTCGAGAAAGAAGTTCTTACAAGAACGATTGAAATTTTGGAGGAATAAGGTATTAAAGGCGCAAGAAAAGCCCCGGCTAAACAAAATGCTCATCGATTAAACGAAGAAATCCGTGGACTGACAGAAGTTCGTCTTACGGGGATCGAAGGTGAACAACTTGGTATCGTTTCGATAGAGGAAGCTCTAAAAGTTGCTGAAGAAGCGGGTGTAGATCTGGTTGAAATCAGCCCTAATGCCGAGCCGCCAGTTTGTCGTGTGATGGACTACGGTAAATTCCTCTATGAAAAGAGTAAATCGACGAAAGAGCAGAAGAAAAAACAAAAACTGATCCAGGTTAAGGAAATAAAATTCCGACCCGGAACAGATGTAGGCGACTATCAGGTAAAACTACGCAACCTGGTTCGCTTTATTGAAGAGGGTAACAAGGTCAAAATCACTATCCGTTTTCGCGGCCGCGAAATGGCACACCAAGAAATTGGTGTGGATGTCCTCAATCGTTTGAAAGAAGATACAACTGAATTTGCTTTAGTTGAAAGTTTTCCATCAAGGATTGAAGGTCGTCAAATGCACATGATCCTTGCCCCTAAAAAGAAGTAATTCTGGCATACAAGTAGAAAAAGGGGGCTTTCCTCTTTTTCTCGCCAAATTACATGTTTATTAATGCATACAATGCGGAGTTGTTCATCATGCCTAAGATGAAAACAAACAGAGGTGCTGCTAAACGTTTTAAGAAAACGGCTGGTGGTTTTAAGTTTAAGCGTGCTACAAAGCGTCATATTCTGACTAAACGTTCAACTAAGAACAAACGTCAACTGCGTCCAAACGCAATTTTGCCTAAGTGTGAAGTTGCAGCAGTTGCCCGTATGCTTCCATACGCATAAATTCTTGGTTCATTTAATTTTTAGTTTAGGAGAGACATTATGCCTCGCGTAAAACGTGGTGTACAAGCGCGCGCTCGTCACAAAAAAGTTCTAAAACAAGCAAAAGGTTATTACGGTGCACGTTCACGTGTTTATCGTGTTGCTTTTCAAGCGGTAACAAAAGCGGGTCAATACGCTTATCGTGACCGTCGTCAGAAAAAACGTCAATTCCGTCAGTTGTGGATCGCGCGTATTAACGCGGCCGCACGTCAAAATGGTATGTCTTATAGCCGTTTTATTAATGGCTTGAAAAAAGCATCGATTGAAATTGATCGTAAAATACTCTCTGACATCGCCGTTTTTGATAAATCAACCTTTTCAGTGTTGGTAGAAAAAGCAAAAGCGGCGCAGTAAAAAGTAAAAAATAGATTTAAAAAAGGGGCGCGAGAGCGCCCCTTTTTTTTATTAAGTAGTCATAAACAGCATCAATATCCCATTGCGCGAGTCTTTGTCAGTACACTCTCGAGACATGTTTATGAATTGTGCTAATTTCATGAATATATCTTCATTTTTCGGGAATGGAGTAACGACTAAATTATATTTATTGAGCCCCTTTCCCCAAGAACCATGTTTAACGACGAATTTTTGTTTTCCTTCTTCGGTGAGTTGACCTTCAGCATGGGTCATCTTTTGATCTTGTTGCTTGCGGCTTTCATGGTTCCACCATTGCCCTTCTTTGTAATAAATCACAGAAAAGTGCCCTGGGCCACCATTTGTGCCTGTTCGTACCAGATGGCAAAGATCTTTATTCAGTGAATTTAAAAAATTGCCTATCCCTGCTTCGGTTTGTCCGTTTTCATCGATCGCCTTTGTTTCTAATCCTCTCTTATCCATGTTTAAAATCCCGAGTGCATTACCCAATTCCAGTTGTACGTCCCGTAGCTCTTTATCATCCGTAGAGGTATAATTGCGTGGTTCAAAATCAGGGCCTGGGAAATCATAGTGTTTTGCAGCATAAAGAACACACTCTTCAGAGCAGGTATTATTGAAATCGCCAAAGCGTGTAGTAGAGGCAGACGCGGTGGCGCCAGGAAGAGGTCCTTGGGTGCCTTCGGCTCTTTTTCTTTCTTCTTCTTCTTCTTTGGCTTTTACATACCGCGTCACTAAGGCTACGTTCTCCGCTTCATCATCAGGGCCTTCTCCTCTTGGTTGTAGGGTTTGAGTTGCCTCAAGTTTTTGTTGCCTTGCTTGGATGTCCTTTGTTCGTTCTTTGATTTCTTTTGCTTTGTGTGTATTTAAAATCGCATTGCGGTCCGTATTAGAAGTATGGATATTTTCAAGGGTTTGAAGGTGTCCTGGGTTTAATGCCGCAATTTGAAGTTTCATGCTTTCGAATGGGGATAAATCGGGCGACGGTGAGCCAGTCCTCAAAAGTGGAACCGGGCCGTCTTTTGTAAATAATTCCCATCTATTTTTGCTAAGTGAAAGCAAACAGAGCTCTTTTACTCCGAAGGGGTCTTCTTTTAAGAGAAGGTGGAGTGTAGGGGTAGAAGTGGTTGACGCGAGAGAGTGAAGGTATTCAGGCGAGAGAGGGGCCGCCATTATCTGGGCTTTCTTTGTGGTTATTGTCTCAAGACTGTACTCTTTTTCACTCAATTCACCGAGTATTTGAGTTGTTAAACTCTTAATCTGCTCCTTTATCTCTGGATTATTTTTTAGTGTAATTTCTTCGTCTTTTAGTATTTCGATTAAATCGTCTTCTTTTAATTTACGAATGCACTCTTCATCCGTGGGGCGTATTTTCGGGATCTTTAGACTTTTCAAACGCAGAATATCAGAGAACAAAACCTCTGGGCTAAATTGTGCGTTGGAAAGCGCAACCAAGCGGCGAGCCTTATCTGCTTCTGGCTCTGGAGAAGAGCCTGCTGGCCGAGGAAGGGGGAATGCTGCCTCTGCTTGAGCTTCGCTTTGGCATCGGTGTACTTTACAAAAATGCGAGAGAAAACTGAGATTT
>CAMRBZ010000234.1 GCA_947040595.1 uncultured Enterovibrio sp.
ATAAAAACCCAGAAGCCATCCCTGAGCGAAATATTCAATTTGCCCAAAGAAGAGGCTCTGATTTTTTTGAGAAAATATTGGCAGGCTGTATAAAGGAATAGCTTCATTTAACATGGATGTTAAAAGCCCTCTGTCTAAAAAAAGAAATAAATCTTTTTATGTATTTTTCAAGCTCAATTTAATTTCTTCTTTTATTAGAAAATAAGGCTGAGAAGAAAAGCCAGAAAACTTTGCTTGCGTTATCTTTTTTTATGAAAGTGTGTGCTCTTTCTCTTTAATCGCTATTTTTGAGCGAAAATTTATGGATAGAAGAATAAATTAACCCAATGATTACAATTGGTTAGAGTTTGGTGTACATTCTTATCGCATACTCTTGATGAAGTCAGCCTAGATGAATGTATGAAAACGCCTCTTCCTTTTCCACCGAAAAGTTCCATTTTTTGGAACAAGCAAGATTACAGCTATGAAGATGCAGTGTCCGTTTATGAAAAAGAAGGAGATCCTTTTTTTTTAATGAAAAGCTCCGATCTTCCCACTGATGAGATTACAGGCGATCCCCCTCAATCCAGCATGTTTTGGGAAGGTTGTACGCACAAAAAAGAGACTATTCCATCATCTGTCGTTGAAAAAAAAGCCCCATCCCAGCATTTTGCACAAAAAGAAGAGATAGCAGAGGAGGAGGCTCTTCGTTTTGTCGTCGTAAGATATGCAATTGATCAAGTTGAAAATGAGAATGTGAAACCTTTTGGCTTGCCTTTAGATTGGAAAGGAAAAGGGACAGCAAAACTGATAAAAGCAGGATATACACTCAGACAACTGCGTGATGGTTGGCTTTATGTTTATGATGCTGCGAAGAAAACGCTGGATGAATATCATATAAAAGGAACAGAGCTTACGTATTACAAGCTCAGTGAAGAAGAGGACTCAAACTCAGCAGAACGAGGAACCCCTCAGCCTTCCACAAGGTATTTGACGTACGCCACTGGCAGCCAGTTGTCGATATCTTTTTCACCTCATCGTTGGACATGGGCACTTTTTCTAACCTTTCTGGCCGATCCTTCTTGCCATACAAAATACATGCAATACATTGATTTAAAAAAAGACAGTGTATCGCTTCATTCTGCTAACATCGCTCAGTTGTCCGAAGTGGGAGACATCGAAAAAACAGCCGTTGAGGATGATCGTTTTATTGATTCAGGTGTGTTAACGCAGGCGCCTAAAACGGAATTAGAAGGGACAGAAGAAGGCCCTTTAGAGATAAAACCTGTGGCGGCAATCAGTGATTTTATTTTTTCTCCTTCTGTTCATCAGCCTGTTATGTTTGTTGCGATTAATGACTCTCTTGGCGAAATAAAAGACATGGCTTTGCATTTTGCGGCAGTGGCCACGCCCTATCGACTTTTTGAAGAAACATTTGCGAATCAATGGACCTTGATGCAAACAGCCATGCAGCTTTGTATGTTTGGCGATACAGAGAATATCGCTTTTCCATTTTCGGTTAAAACGGAGCAAGAAAAACTTAAATTTTATATTGCGATGGGTGAGTATTACGAGGCTTTAAATCAAGGAGATATAATAGAAAATAATAATATCAACATGGGCGCGACTGCAGAGGCACTTTATAAAGAAAAGATAGATTCTTATCATACAACACAAAAAAAACTCTCCGATTCGATTTTGACAGAATATGGTTTTAAGCCTGATTCTTTTAATAAATATAAACAATGGGAAAATGCAAAAAATTGGCGCAAGCACCTTCGTTGGAAAGACATGCTTGAAGAAATGCATAAATTATCGGCGACAAAAGAGGCGTTATTAAAAAATGTTTCAAACATAAAAGGTGATTTCATTCAAGTTTTGGGATCTTTATCTTCCTATCATATTGAACATCTTTTTGATTTGTGTTGTGAAAAAATGCAAGCGGAACTTTGTGAGCTTCATGTAATGATGGCTGAGTCGTTTAGCCTCGTAATGCAAGAAGACGATCTCAAATGGGCACAAAATCAATGGGAAAATCCAACATGCATGCTTTCACTTTTTACTGCAGGTTTTAGCCGAAGAGTGTTTAATCAATTCACGTTGATATTGCCAGAATATAAAGAAGAAGAAAATTCACATTTAGAAAATGCGGGGACAGGGAATAATACAATCACGGCGTATGCAAAACTCAATGATTTTTTCTCAAATGAATCGATAATGGAAAGCAAAATATTCAAGGCGCTTTCGGGGAGTTTTTTTAAGCTTGATAAAATAATGAATGCATCGATAAAGGTCACCCAGAAAATGGGGGTGACTTTGGTTGCGCGATCATCAATGGCACTTTTTGGAACGATCACGAATAAAAAAACGCAACTAGCTGTTTATTGGCGCCTCGCTATTGCAGAGCGGATTGCATTGAACAGTCCGGTGATGTTCAATGAAAATTATATAAAAGAATTAGATGAATACAGAGGAAAATTAGTTAATGCTATAACAGAGATAAAGAAAGCGGATGATGTCATTAATTCTAATGCCTCAGATTCTAATGAAAAAATGAAAAAAGCACACGCAAAAAAAAAGAAAGCAAAAAAAATATTATCTGCAAATGGAATAAATATACCTTCAAGAATTCTTTTCCCTGATGATATTAAAAACGCAACGAGTAAATCCATTGAAAATATATTAGATGGAAAAATGAATAAAGCTGGAGATGTTTTTGAGGGCATTGGAGGCTCTGGTTTTCTCCCTTTTATTTTTTATTTTATTTCTTTTCTTGATGCAATAAATACAATCAGTCAAACAGGTTTGATGTCTAACGATGACGCACTAAATGTACAACAACAGTTATTTTATACCGCGGCAGCATGGTCAGGCATTCGCGCAAGTAAAGCTTGGGCGAATGTAAAAACGGATCCGAGGCTGATTTCTGTTTCACAGCGTGCTCTTAAAACATTAATAATATCTAATGAGAACTTTAAAGATATAAATTTAAAGGGCCTTAAAACCTTTAATAAGCTCTTGGCTTTGACTGCAGGATTAGGGATGGTGGCTTCTCTTATTGAAGGGGTTCGCTCTTTCGAGAAAATTGATGAAGCATATGGCAATGAAAAAAATCTTCATAAAGCCAATACCTTTGCTTTAGCTGGGTTGGCATTTACAAGCGGTTTTCAATTGCTCGCCATAACGGGCCGATTTTCTCTTGGTTTTCTCGCGGGAGGTCCGATTTCAGGGATCATCCTTTTATTCACCATGGCTTATTTATTAATTAATATCGGTTTGTTGAGTGAAAAGAAAGACGCTTATCAAAAATGGCTCGCTAAATTGCCTTGGGGAACAAATCCAGGGCATATAAAATGGAGTTTGAATTCAGATTTGGACTTTCGGCATAAAGAAAATAATGAACTGATTGAGAAAGCATTGTTTGAACTGCAAGGGATTGTTTGGCAACCGAGAGTTCAGCATAAACAGAAGGAGGAAGTAACGGGATATTATCAATTCACACATAAAGAAATAACAGGGCTAGATGTTCATATTGAGATCCCAAATCAAGCTATTTATCACAGTATAAAAATAAAAACCAGCACTCAAGCAACAAAAGAACAATTAACATCAGGTGTCTGGCATGAGAATGTAGGGCTTGATACGTTAGATGACAGTAAAGTAAATAAAGAACATAAAAAAGAATCTAGAATTTACCAGATACAATTACCCGTGGAAAAAACCACTTCTTCGTATCCTATAAATCAAAATAATATT
Organism: uncultured Enterovibrio sp.; assembly: GCA_947040595.1. Taxonomy (GTDB): domain Bacteria; phylum Pseudomonadota; class Gammaproteobacteria; order Enterobacterales; family Vibrionaceae; genus Enterovibrio. The sequence goes on from CAMRBZ010000234.1 coordinate 3,736, forward strand.
CAGTATTTATCATTGAGCATTGAATATGTTTTGGAAGATGGAAACACAACGCATTCTTATTTTTTTAGGAAAACAATGAATTCCTCAGGGAATTATATAAATATTGAAGAAAAACAAACACAAATGAAATTTACTGACATTACCGGTGAAATTTTAAGAGAGAGTTAATATTTTGGCCTATTTACCGTTTTATATCACACCCGAAGAATTTAGTGTTTATCAAGAAAAAAAAGAAAGAGAAATCCTTTTAGGTAAAAATCATCAATTTTGGACAAAAAACGACGTTGAAGAGCCTGAGCGATTTGCTCGAATTTTCATGTTTTTACTGATAGCCATGCCTGTTATTGGTCTATTTACCTTGATCATGATGAAAGATCTCACTGTTTTTTCCGTCGTTTTTGGGGGCATTTCTGAAGCGCTTGTGCTCTATGGTGCATATTGGGTGGTGGCTTTAGATGAGCGCTATGATTACTTTTTTTCAGAAAAAGGCTTGGTGCATAAGAAGCAACGAGCAGAGCCGAAGTGGATTAATGTTGCAGTGCAAATGATCGCTTGGGTGGGAGTTTTCGTTTTCATTTATGCAATAAGTATTCTGGGACTTGCTGCACTTTCTGGCGTGGGTGCTTTGATCTTACTTTCATTTTGGATGCTAAAAAGAAGGCCTGATCCCAAAGTGGATGTCATGGTATCCGTGAGAGACGATTGGTTATTTGCGCATTACAACAAAAAACGTAAAGTCATCGTATTATATCTTCGATACGATATTTGTGAATATTGCGACCTTGAAAATAGCCTTGTCAATCGTAATCAAACAAGAGGGCGATGTTATATATTTTGCTCTTCGATTGAACATCTTGAAAAGATTATAAATATATTGATGAATACATTTCAATTGGAGTGCACTGAAATATTGAAAAAGCGCACTTTATTTGATCTTAAAGATTATTCTGATCTTGTCTGCGATATTCCCGTGTTGGGGGAAAGGTATCTTGCGCAAAAAGCAACCGAATTTAGAGTCAATAAAAAAGCACTGCCAGAGCCTGTATTTTTATGTACCCGTGAACTTTAAAAAAGGCTATTTTTTTCAATGCGAAAACGGATCATCTCACCGAGATTTTGATTTCAGCGATAAAAAGTGAAGATATATTCTTGAATTTTTTAGGTGTATACCCCTCGCCTTTGAAGCTGAAAAAAAGGCTTCACCTTCTTGAAGCCTCTGCTCTTTAACACGCCTCACATTAAAAAAGGGGGGATGTGTCTTTCATAATCGCTG
>CAMRBZ010000235.1 GCA_947040595.1 uncultured Enterovibrio sp.
GCCCGAAGATACGCTGAGCCACACCACTATCTAGAAACGAATAAAAGACCCTTATTTTTCAAAGCCTTATGCGAGTTGACAACGAAGAATAAATGAAAATACCCATGCTCGGATCAGGCGTTTTTGGCCTAAGAAATTCGATATGGTGGCGCTAACAGAAGAGGATATTAATAACAGGATGTTCATGCTGAATTTCACGCCAAGAAAAGTCTTAGGAAGACTCACACCCGTTGAATTTTTTACTGACACCCGTATTGCACTTATTACTTTAATAGAGGATGAATCTTCTTCGAAATATTCTTTATTTATTTTTTCTTGTCGATAATAAAAAGAGGGGGCGAATGCCACCCTTTATTATTTTATTTCACCGCTTTTTCAAAACACATGGTCATTTCGCTGGATGTCATATTTTCAGTTGTATATTCAGATGTATAAACCATTGCCCAACCGTCATATTTTGATAATTTTTCGTTTGTACCTGAATTGTCCGTACTGAATGTTGTACAACGAAGCATTGAACCTGATTTTTCTGAATTGAAATCACGTAATTGACTTGTTATGTTGGCACCAGAGCACGCACTTAAAATAAAACTCGCCCCAACAATGAAAAATATTTTCTTATACATTTTCAATCCATTAATAATGTGGTTCATCAAATTACAACTTAATGAAATATGGATCAATAATCAAAAAAAAAGATCTGTATTGCGAGCAATTTATACCCGTCGCCTTTGAATCTACAGACTTTTTTGGTTCGATCTCAAAGCCAAGTATCCCCTGAAAAGCGTAAAACGGTATTAAGGTTTAACCTCGTCTAATGTGAAAAAATGAACAGTGTCAGCCATCAGAAAGATGCAACACACTCAATACCCCCCCTCATCTTCAAATGCGAGGGTGATAGAAATGGACTTTCTTCCTTTCATCCCGCCGTCAAGCCCCTGTGATGTTCCTCGAAATTGAAACCTATTACGCAAAATTCAAACTCAATAACTGTCATAATTTATTTCATATTTTTTTGGGTACTCTTTTTACCCCTCAATACCCAAGACACTTGAAGTTACGTCTCGGCGGCAAGTGAGTGAAACCCTTGAGCATAGGTGCACTATGTTATTGGGTTGAACGAGGGCGGCCAACAGCCACGTCACCTCAAAAACAACGGGTATATCAATCAAGGAATCATTGATAATGCGTGCTCTGGATCAGTCCTTTTGTCTAAAGCTTGCTGATGCGATTTCAGCCTCAAAAGATTTTTACACTTTTTGTTTGGTCTTTTGGAAGGTTATTTCAAAGAAGGGATCACCTCTTGAAGGGGCTATTTTAATAAAAGAAAAAGACAAGTGGAATCAATGGAGCTCTCTGCATCAAAATGAAATTCAAGTTCATTCTCCCCCTCTTTTTCTCGAAAAAAAACACAGTGAATTACTGGAAAACGGTCATTTTGAACAAAGCACACAAAAAAATAAAGAGTGCACCCAATTAACGGTGCCCCTTTACGCTCTAGAGGAAGAATTTGCCTGTCTTTTTCTGTCTTTTGATGATCCAATCCTTGTAGATGAAGAGGCCATCAAAATGCTCTCGCATCTTTTGAGTGGAAAATTACACCCACTTTTAATGCTCAAAGCACACACCAAAGAAAAACGGGCCCACGAACACACAAGAAAACGCTTAAACCAAGAAATAGACGCTCAAAAACGCTTGCTGGAACAGCTCCATATTCTCCATGATATTTCTTTAAAATTATGGAGCGCGACCTCGATAGATAAAATGCTTCACACCGCCGTTTATGAATGCATTCATACGCTTGAAATTGACCGTATAGCTGTCTTTTTATATAAAGATCACAACGGGTTAATTCAAGGAACCTACGGCACCGATATCCACGGCACAGTCCAAAATGAAAAATGGTACAGCACCCACATAGAAAAACACGCCCATGCAAAAGAAACTTTAGATAAAGGCAAGCACATCGCCATTTATCATGATACGCCCTTATATCAGAACAACATCGAAGTCGGGAGAGGCTGGAATGCCACCATTTCGCTTTGGGAGGGGAATCAACCCATTGGCTGGATTGCTTGCGACAATCTCATAACAGGCCACCCCATCAAAAGTTATCACATTGAAGTTTTAAAATTACTGGGGATCATCATGTCTCAGCACTTAATTCAATTTCGTGCTCAAGACAGCCTCATCAATCTCAATATGTATTTAGAACAGAGAGTCACAGAGCGCACCGAAGAGCTAGAGAAAATAAATCGACGTTTAACCCTGATTTCAAAAGAAGACAGCCTCACCCATGTTCCAAACAGAAGAATGCTAGATGAGAAACTCGACGAAGAATGGCGCCGTGCCTTACGGTTTAAAACCAACATTTCCTTGCTGATTGTCGACATCGATCACTTCAAAGAATTTAATGATACTTATGGGCACAGCGCAGGAGATCAATGCTTAATAAAAGTAGCCAGCGCCCTGAGCCGAGTTGAACGCCGTGCTGGCGCCTTGCTTGCACGATTTGGAGGGGAAGAGTTCGTGTTTCTTTTACCCAATTGTGATAAAGAGGGGGCAAAAATTGTGGCCAAACGCGCACTCAAAGCCGTCGCCGATCTCGCGATTGCACATGACGGCTCTCCGATTGAAAAAAATGTAACCATCAGCGTGGGTGGAAAAACAATAATTCCTTTAGAAATAAATGGATCACAGCAACTTTTTGAAAGTGCAGACACCGCCTTGTATGAAGCAAAAAACAAAGGAAAGAACCAAGTCTTTGTCTTCGAATAACGGGCATTAAGAGGCTTTTTGATTTCATAAAGGGGGAAGCCCCCCTTTTTTCCTTAAGAACGTTTTGTTTTGCGTTTTGCGGTTTTTTTGTAGGGGACTTTTTCAACGCCTTTCCCTTGCAATCCCTTAAAATTTACCTTCTGTACATCCTCAACCCATTGAAAAATATTTTGAGTTAATGGGCGCATGAAATCGTTATATTTGGTTTCTTTCTTGCTTATTGCGGTTAGCTGCGATTCCCAATGCGCGGTCATATCAGGGATCACCATTTGTTGAGGTAACGCGGTGATTAATTCTCGTCCTATCGCAGTCGCTCTGATTTCTTTTCCTTTTCGCTCTAAATATTGGCGCTTAAAAAGGAGCTCAATGATCCCTGCTCGTGTCGCTTCAGTGCCTAATCCGTCTGTTTCTCTTAAGACCTTTTTTATCGCAGGATCTTTTACGGAACGTGCAATTCCCGTCATTGACGAGAGCAACGAGGCATCCGTTAAATATTTTGGAGGGCTTGTTTGTTTTTCTAGAAGTTGTGCATCAATGCAATCGACCTCTTCCCCTTGCTGCACATTGGGCAATTTTATTTTGCTAAACCCTGCATCTTCTAAATCTTTTTTATCCTTACTTTTCATTGGCGTCGTTTTTGGACCCAGCAAGGCCTTCCAACCTTCAAAGCGCACTTCTTTTTGCTTTGAAATAAATAAACCTCCTGAAATTTCTGTATTAATTTCTTTTTCCATAAATTCAAAATCAGGATAAAACTGCATTAAATACTGACGGGCCACCAATTCATAAATATGGGCTTCTAAAGAAGACAAGGATTGGGTGTTTAACGATTTTGACGTTGGAATAATGGCATGGTGCGCGCTCACTTTTGCGTCATTCCAAGCTTTACTTTTTAAGGTTAAATTGGCCTTTTCAACCGCTTCTTTTAACTGAGCGGATGAAGCTCTGATGGCCTGGGTGACCTTGTTAGCGTCATGCAGGTGCTCTTTTGGTAAATAACGCGAGTCAGAACGAGGATAGGTGATCAATTTATGGCGTTCATAAAGTTGTTGGCAGGTGTCAAGCACGGCCTGCGCACTCATTCCAAAGCGCTTTGATGCGTCAATTTGCAAAGCCGACAAGCTATAAGGTAAAGGAGGGGGTTGTTTTTTTTTGTTTTCTTTTACCAAAGAGACCTGACCTTTTTTTCCTGAAATGCGTCCAATCACATTTTCAGCCAAGGCTTTAGATAAAACGCGCTTATCTTCATCCATATAAGGCTCACAGGCCGCACTGGGTTTCCATTTTCCTTCGTACACCTGTTCATTTTTGGTTTTAATTTTTGCGATCACTTCATAAAAGGGCTTAGAGACAAAATGTTCAATTTCCAAATCGCGAAATACAACCAAACCTAAAACAGGGGTTTGAACACGCCCAATAGAAAGCACCCCGTTGTAACCCATTTTTTGACCTTGAAGGGTACATAAACGGGTCATATTAATACCATAAAGCCAATCCGCCCGCGCTCGGCCCAAAGCAGAAACAGAAAGCGGAATAAAATCTAAATTGCTCTGCAACTTCGTTAAGGCTTTTTGCACTGCGTGTAAATTAAGATCACTTATCAAAAGACGTTGAATGGCTTGTTTTTTTCGCGCAGGCAACTTGGCATATTCAAACACCTCATCCACCAGCAATTGCCCTTCTCTATCGGGATCACCAGCATGAACAATGTGTTCTGCTTTTTTAAGAAGGGCTTTCAGGACTGAAAGTTGTTTTGAAACAGATTTTCGAGGAATTAATATCCATTTTTCAGGCACAATAGGCAGATCCTCTTTGCGCCATTTTTTGTATTTCTCATCATAGACTTCTGGAGCCGCCTGCTCCAACAAATGTCCGATGCACCAGGTGACGATATCGCCATTACCCGCTTCACAATACCCTTCATGGTTTTTATGCGGTTTTGGTAAAGCGGCCAAAATAGCGCGCCCTAAACTGGGTTTTTCTGCAACAAAAAGAAGTGCCATAAATTGCCAAACATTAAAAGTATCAAGAACAATTTATCGAAATTATATAGCCAACACAAGAATTAACTGGCTGTTTATCCAGTATGAAAAAGCACCTTTATATACGCAAGGAATTGAAGATACGCGCCTGCGGCAAGCAAGTGAAGCCCCTGAGCATAGATTGACGATGTGATTGGCCTTTGAAATCGCAGCCAACAAGCACGTAACTTCAAAGGCGACAGGTATA
>CAMRBZ010000236.1 GCA_947040595.1 uncultured Enterovibrio sp.
GCCCGATGTCAGCCCTGGAAGACGCAACACCAGGAAGTGCAAGTATATGGATGACATCACTGACGGACAAGTACAAAAACAGACCTGAGACACCAGAGTTTGAGGAGATGTGTCTGGCTGATTTTGCAGCAACATGCAGACTTGTCTATGGCAATCAGGCAAAAGGCAAAGATGTTCTCCCCTTGCTGAATGACTCTGGATTTGTTAAAAGGCGAAAAAACGACAAGCCCGCTGTGATCAGATTTTACCGCCCCTCGAAGGAAAAAAGTCCTGAACAACACTATGGATCACTGCTGAAGCTGTACCTTCCCTACAGATCAGATGCAGAACTGAAAAGGCCATTCTTACCAACGTACCAGTCCTTTTACGAAAGTGGCATTGCACGTCTGCCTGGCGGTGAGCACGGTGAGCTAGTTAAAAACATTGTGAAAAGAAACAAAGACAAATACGAGAAAAACAGTAAAGAGATTGAGCAAGCTGTGGAAGAGTACGAGCAGAACAGAGGATTGATTGATGAATGGAACAACCTGGCACCTGAATCTGAACTTGTGAGGATGGAGTGCATTGATGAACTGCAAGCAGCAGAGCCAGATCACGATAATGTACAAGAAAATGTCCCAGACTACAGTCGCCAGGTTAACGCTGTAACAGAAGCCAGAGCCATCAGAGAGCCCCCTGCAATGGATCCTGCTGTGTTACGTCAAATGTACCAGAACCTGAACCAGAAACAAGCCTGTGTCTTCTCTTTAATCAGAGACTGGTGCATTAAGCGTGTTCGTCGCCTAAATCCAGAGCCGCAGTTCATCTATATCAATGGTGGAGCTGGAGCAGGAAAGTCACATCTGATCAAATGCATCTACGCAGAGGCGTCAAAGATACTGTGCAAAGTACCCAGACATGCAGACGACACTGACATATCAAGCCCCACTGTGCTGTTGACTGCTTTCACTGGAACCGCAGCATTTAACATCTGTGGAACAACTCTGCACTCTCTGCTGAAGCTCCCCAGAAGTCTGAAACCTCCTTTTGTGGGACTGGGTAACAAATTGGATGAAGTCAGAGCAGAACTGATCAACGCTGAAATCCTCATCATTGATGAAGTGTCCATGGTGTCAAGGCCCCTCTTTGCATATGTTGATGTCAGACTGAAACAGATCAAAGGCAGCCAGAAACCTTTTGGAGGAATGTCAGTCATCGCTGTTGGAGACTTCTATCAGCTGCCACCAGTACGACAGTCTAAACCTCTGTGTGTCTACGACCCAGAAAACATTGACCTGTGGCGGGAAAACTTTCAGATGATCACGCTCACTGAGATCATGCGTCAGAAGGATGATGTTGCCTTTGCAGAGATGCTGAACAGGATCCGTGTGAAAGACAAGTCAGAAGAGTTGTCTGAATCAGACAGAGCTTTGTTATCACAAGCCATCACTGAACCAGCTCAACGCCCTGCTGATGCCCTGCACATTTTTGCCACCAACAAACAGGTAGGTGCTCACAATACTGAAAAACTGACGAAAAATTACTCCAACGTCACCAAAATTGATGCAGACGACTACAAAAAGGATCCGAGGAATGGGAAAATGACACGACAAGAACAACCATTCAAAGGAGGTACAAATGAGCTACCAGACACACTCCAAGTTGCAGAAGGCGTACGTGTCATGCTGACTAGAAACCTGGATGTTTCCAAAGGACTGGTGAATGGTTCGTTTGGTACTCTTATCAAAGTGGTAACCTCTGAACCGCCTGGATCTGCACATGTCAACATGCTTGGACTCCAAATGGATAATGAAACAGCATCAGGATCAGCTGACAACCTTGTTTATATCGAGAGATCAGAGGACAACCTGAAACAGAAAGGAGCTGTGCGCAGACAGTTTCCCATCAAGCTGGCTTTTGCATGCACCATTCACAAGGTTCAAGGCATGACAAGACATTCAGCTGTTGTCTCCCTGAAACACATCTTTGAGCCTGGCATGGCTTATGTGGCATTGAGCAGAGTCACCTCTCTCAGTGGACTGCACCTGCTGGACATGGATGAGAGTAAAATCTACGCCAACACTGAAATCACTGAAGCGCTTGAGGCCATGAGACAACTGAACCTGGATGACATGATGCCACTTCTTCATCTCAGAGACACACTGAGCCGACCTGACACTCTGACCATTGTTCACCACAACACAGAGGGACTGCCAGCTCACATCAATGACATCAAGAGCCATCATGAACTGTGTCTTGCGGATGTTTTGTGTCTCACAGAAACCCACCTACAGGGCTCCTTTGTGGCAGACAGTCTTCAACTTCAGGGCTACAACATGTTCAGACGAAACAGACACCTGTCCTACACCAATGTTCCCCAGATGGCAAAGAAAGGTGGTGGTGGAGTTGCCATGTATGTCAGAAATCATATCCAAGTGCACGAGAAGCAGTACATACATAATGTAACTGACCTAGAGTTTGTGGCTCTGAAGATTGAAGCCCCAGTGAGAGCACTAATTGCGGCTGTGTACAGACCACCAGACTACTGTGTCAAGTCATTCCTGAAGAACCTGAGCAGCCTTGTGGACTCACTGGAGATCATGGATATTCAACCCATCATTGTCTGTGGTGATTTCAACGAGAATCTTAAGTCTGAAGGGAAAAAGCCAATACTGGAGATGTTTCAGTCCAGAGGGTTTCAACAGCTCATCACTGTTCCAACCACAGAGAAGAACACACTGTTGGACGTGGTTTTCATCTCTCAACCTCAGCAGTGTCTCCATTCTGGTGTGCTGAAGACCTACCACAGCTATCACAACCCCATTTACTGTGTATTGTCTTTTAACAGTTCATGAAACAGTGCGGTAAGTCATACAGGTTTAGTAAAATAAATAAGTGACTCATTTGATAAAATTGTGTTTTCATCATGTTGTTATCACCATGTACATTCTTCAGTTTGCAATCAATAGGAAAATTCTTTAAGCATCATCTTGTGTAAAAAAAAAAGTGTGTTTTGGCTTGTGCATTTACCAGGGAGGGTTTTGGGTTTTGGGTTGGTAAATGCACAAGCCAAAAGAGTTTCAGGAACCAAGGACAGCCAGTGTTTACAATACCTGTGCTGCATGTGTAACAGACACTGAAAAATGAACCATAAAATAAATTAATTTCAATAAATAATATTTATCAATTAATATAATATATCCTATTAACTGTTAAATTAATAAAAACATCAATACACATTTATATGCAACTGCTGAAAGTACATGTTCTCTGTGTTGTGTGAGCTGGGATGGTCACCTCCCCTGCCTCAGGGCAGGTGGCCTGACCAGAGACCATTCACTCTGTGTGCTTTCTGACCCCTACTCAAAGTTCCCCTCTCCAACCTTTACCACACCACTTCCAAAACTGTGAGGATCAGCTGGGAACGGCCAGGACATGGTGGCTGTCAGTCTGCCATTGCCCAGGCACTGCAGCATCATCCTGTCAACAGTGGATCCACCACAACTGGGTTCCACAGAGTTCTTCTTCCTGCCTGCCCTGGTTGTTCTTCGCTGAAGAGAATGAGACTGTCGTGGTGCTGCTGGTTGCTGAAGGTATGACAGACAGTATGTGATTTATAGGCTACAAGTTCTGCATATGTTTTATGCCACAAAAACGTACAACATCTTTCTCTTCTCTTTTATCAGGAGCACCTACTTCCACCTCATCATCATCCGGCCACGTCTGACCAGAAACAACAGCATTATCAAAACTGTCAGTCTGCAGAGCCCTCACTGCTGGACCGCACATACACAAGTCATCCTGCTGCCAGCTTCTATGCCTGCTCACAACAGAGCCAAAGGTACCACTTTGTTGTTTTGTCATAAAAAAACTTGGATGACACTGTTGACAATGTAGGTTTACAACAATATCATGTCCACTGCCTTCTCCTTTCAGGTCTCCCCCACTCTGATCACTGCACTTGACAGTAGAGACCGACAGGGCTGGACAGCTTTCTGGACCTTGTGATCTGTGTGACGGAGCACTGAGGGTGACAGGCTGATGATTCTCTGGCAGGTGATTACTTAAGGTAAATGATATAATCAGTTAGGAAGGAAGTGTTGAACATGTGGTTTATGTCTTGGTCTTCACTTTCCAAGACATTTTTCTATTTTGTCTTGTCAGGTTCAACTCCCTCATTCTTCTGTTGATCATCTGGCAAGTGATGAGGTGCACTGCTGCACGGACACACAGCTCAGAACCACCAAGCCATCGTGCTGTCACTGACCACACATGACAGCACCATCCAATCTGTGCAGCAAGCAGCAAATGGCCAAGTCAAATTGGAACCTGGGCCACTGCAGTCAGGACTGTGCCCATGTGATATATACTGTTGAGCCCATAAGGTTTTATTCTTGGCCGTCACAACATCTATCACACGTCTGCCCGTCCTGGGTGAGGGATCCCTCCTCTGTTGCTCACCCTGAGGTTCCTCCCGTTTTTTTTCCCCTGTTAAGGGTTTTCTTGGGAGTTTTTCCTCAGTCGATGTGAGGGTCTAAGGGCAGAGTGTTGTAATGCTGCTGTGTCAAGCACTTGGAGACAACGTTTTTTAGAAATGCAATACACAAATGAACCTCCTTTCCTGCAAGTGCTGTAATAAAGACAGATTCTAACTATCCCAAGGACAGTCATTCTTATATTATGTTTACCTAGTACTTTTAGTTGATACATAGATATTTCACATTACTGAAGAAAGGTGTTGTGTTTGAACAATTACTTCATATCAGTGAAACCTACACAGATTGTTGATTTCTACTGCTATTAGACCTCACACATCTTTTACACTTTTGTTAAACAATTCAGGTGTTTTTCCACCAAGTCATATAATTCAGCCTCCTGCTCACATGTTCTACTTTTACCTCTCACATATTGCT
>CAMRBZ010000237.1 GCA_947040595.1 uncultured Enterovibrio sp.
TGTGTGTGTGTGTGTGTGTGTGTGTGTGTGTGTGTGTGTGTGTGTGTGTGTGTCTGTGTAAGAGAGAAAGAGTGAGTGAGTGAGTTAGACTGTGTGTGAGAGAGAGAGAGAATGGCTACACTATTAAGCATGTGTGTGATATAATCTGAATTACCTGTATCCATCAGGGCAGCTTGTGGGGAGGAATCCCGTGAGGCTGGGGCCTTTGCTGGTGGGGCTGGATGGGTTTCAGCACAAAGGAATGCCAGCTCACCCATTCCCGTCTTCTGAAACAGAGGCTGTATTAGCTTAAAGTGACAATAATCAAAAAGCTGAAGTGTGTGAGTGAGTGAATACGAGTACTTACCTCAGAGGTTTCTCCCTCCAAGGCCTCAGAAGAAACAACAGGGGCAGCGGGGAAGTGGAACACCACAGCTTGGACATGGGACTGCTGGCAGGACTGCTGTTGTGTCTCTGGAGCTACAGGAGTCACCGGAGGAACTGTCTTTTGGGACTTGTGTTTGTCCCAGTTGAGGGGAACTGGACGACAGACTGGCTCTAGATACTGGAGGCCAAACCTCTCCCCTGTGTCCCTGTTGGATACGTGCAGCACTGGATATTTGGCTTGCCCCGTCACTTTCACTGATGCCACGTTGAGATCCATGATCAGCACAGGGTCAAACACAGCAGGTAGAACAACGTCAGGCTGTTTCAAGTCCACCAGCCTCTGGAAGTTCCAGCGCACGACTCCTGTCAAACCCTGGGCCTGGAACAGCTCAGTGGAGACCTGGTTACCGGTCACCCACCGAGCCTGGTGGAAATGAAAGCCCTCCTGCTGGGAGGTCCCCCTCACAGGGATCCAGATAGGCACAGCCGCCCCCTCGCCCTTGGTGTGATTCAGCTGCAGGGTCCCGCCGTACCTATAGAGGATCCCATCCTCCACTTCCGGGTCACTCAGGCAGCCTCTCAGGATGTGCACACGCTGGATCCTCCAGACCTTCAGCATGGACGGCTTGAAGAGGAGCACGTCGTTGGGGTCCTTAGCCAGGTAGAAATGGTGGAAGACCTGTTCGACTCTCTGCACCAGCTCCCTCGGATGTGGTACCTTTGTCCTGCAGTGCTCCCTGATGTGCTGCTTGGTTGGAATGGCAGGAGCAATCCTACAGAAGGTGTAAGCTTGCTTCAGCTTCTCCAGGTCACTCTGGTCTACTACAGTGAAGGCTGCAGAGAGAAACTTGCAGAAGGAGCTGAAGAGTGGATGATGCTCCGAGACACACTCTCTGGTGAACCGCCGCATGCAGTGGAACAAGTCCAGCTTGACAACTATGTCGTTGTTGAACTTGCTCCGTGAGGCACAGGTGTTGGCCAAGTTCCCAGAGGTCACCTCTGCCACAACAGCATCTGTGGTCCTCCAGGAATCCCACAAGAGGTGCTCCTGAGGCTTTGAGTCTGGGACTCTGAAAGCAGCACAGCAGTCTCTGTTTGGACATGAACAGAAAATAGAAATGTGAAATTATTAATGATAATTAAAAATGTAAGTGAATGGTGTCAGCATTATATTTCCATTACATATCTGAATAATTATGAATCAGATGTATGTAAAATAAGCACTTAAACTACTTATGATTTATTGTGATTCATACCTGTCCACCCACTGGTACTTGGCCTTCTCTATTCCAGCAGAACTGTAGCGGTGAGCCAGCCCCTCGTACATTGGCTCCAGGCGCTGGTCACTCTCTGACTGCAGCATCACCCAGGACAGGATCATCCAGTTCTCATTCATCACGGCATAGGATGACATAGTGCCAGATGAAAACGTGACCTTACTTGCCACTCTGCGAGTGTGGTCGGACCTGAAGACCTGTCCAAAGGTACCCTGTAGCAGGAGTGTGAGAGCTCGCTCTTGCCGCTGGTACTCTTGGAGGAGGCACTCTGTCAGGTAGTGTGAAGTCACAGACACTCCATACCAGCCATCTGCATCTTCATACTCCCTAAATGGAGCAGGTGAGTCTTCGCGTCTCAGAAACCCAGTGATGGTGCTCTGTCCATACACCCCTGCTTCAGCATCCCTAGTGTTCTGCACGCTGAGCAGGTAGGCCAGGTGGGCTCTTTCATATTTCAGATGCAGCATCTCCCTAATCTGGTTGGCCATGTCATTCGGTGACTTGCCGCTGCGTCTCAGCTCATCCATTACTGTCTTGCAGATTGCCTTCTTATGGGTGATGAAGGCTGGCAAGATGTTCTGAAATCGCTTCGGCAGCATGTCCACCCACTGCGGCTTGTCTGCAAACCAGTGCCGTCTGCATACCTTGCAGCCCAGACGGGAGGCCAATATGTAGTACTGGCCGCTTATGCCAACTATCACCCGAGGCCTCCCCACACCAGAGGAGGCAACCTGGGGGTTGGGACAGCCATAGAAGCAAGGCAGGATGTAATTGTTCCTCACCCTCTCCATCAGGTCATGCTCTGGCTTCCAAATGAAAAATGGATGGAGCTGAAAGTAGTTGGGTGACGGCAGCTCAGAGGTGGTGTTTATGAGCTCGGGCTGCGGTGGATGTCGCCACAAGGAGATCATGTTCCCCAGATGTCGGACCGGTCGGGACCCTGGCCACAGCCCCATGGCCTCCATCTCCATCTTCATCCATAGTCTTTGATGTTGAGAGCAATTCCAGGAGCTGACGTCATGGTCGTAGCTGGGGGCAGTGGCTGCAGGACGAACAGGAGGTGACGGGTGAGAGGCTGCAGGCTGAGCAGAGACTGCAGGCTGTACCGGATGAGAGGTAGGGCGTGGCAGAGCTGCATAACACAAAACGGAAAAGTGAGGGAGTCATTACACGATTAACAGATAATGTCAATAGGACAGGTCTTCATCATATGACAGCAATGCAAGGCAAAGGTTTGGACAGAAATGGAGCCATCAACATGGGATACATATTGTATTATAGGATGTGGACAATTAAAATGGAATTAAATGTCATACTTTGTTCATTTGAAACAACAGGCAATGGTGTCAAGGATGGAGCCAAAGCGAGCAGCTGAGGAGGTATTGGGAGAGGGGTCTTCACTGGAACGGAGGTAGCTAGTGAAACAGAAAAGAACAAAAACAAAAAGGAAACGTCACAAAACTGGAAATCGTCTTCACAGTGAATAAAGATGGGGTGTATGTGCATGTATATTAACCTTGCAGAGGAGAAGCAGTGATACTGGACCATGACCGTGTAGCAGCAGCTGTTGGTTTACTCCTCACTGTTAAGACAAATCAAGTGTTATTCTTGCTTTCTTGCTCACATGTTCATTTCCATGCAAAACCCTTGAACCACCACTGCAACAAGCATGCAAAAAGAGAACTTGTAAACACTCACCCTCATCGCTGACATGTCAGACCTTTTATAGAATAAGAGAACACATGCATCAAAACAGGCCAGAACACGGCCAAAATAACAAACTAGTAATGGCAGGTGAATTCTGGTGAAAACGGAATCCTCCTTCCACACTGATGGAGAAAAACCTGCTGCTGGAGACGCAGCTGTGGCTATGGGGACTGCTGCTGGCCCTGAAAGCACAGGAGGTAACATTAGACTTTTATCATGCACAGTAAGGGTGTAAAGAAACTTTTTTACTTTTTACAACTTCCTCTGTTTATTACTATAAATTAGATCCACCTACGTAGTTCAGTGATAAATTTAGAGGGAGAAATATTTAACATCCCTCTCTCCAGCTCCTCATCCTCCTCCATCGCTAGGAGATTAAACAATAACATTGATAATGTGTTAAGTACATTAAATGTTCATACATGTACATACAACACAAGTTTGCGTATTTTTGTGAGCTCACCTGTTGTAGATGTAGGTGTGGAGGCACCTGATGTAGTGGATGCTTCTGCAGGCGGTGGACGGGACTCAGCCCTCTGCTGCTTGAGCAGGTACTGCTGCAGGTTGTACATCCTGCTATTTGGGACGCACTTCATTCCTAAGATGAAGGCAGCATATCCGTCTGCCCTGCTCTCCCAGATCTGCCTCCAGGTGTCCTTGGTCCTGGCTCCAAATCCAACATGGTTGTCGGCCTCTGAGGTCACTGGTGCTGCAGGCTGCCTGGAGAGTAGGTACCTATGAAGGTCTTCAATTTCCTGGAAGCTTCTGGCATAGTCGAGGAATGAGAGAAGGCTGTCCTTGCTGTGTCCCTGGGGGTTGAAGCGTCCATCTCTCTCCTCCTCATCTACCTTATTGATGAGGTAGATGATGTAGCCAACATCATTCTCCAGGAGCCAGCGGAATGATTTCCCCTTGTATTTACCAAACTGTAGTACATACGCCCCCATCAGCTCCTGTTGGTCAGACACATCCCCTCCCCGCTGAACGACCACAGTGAGAGCATCAACCTTCACAAGGTCATGTTGCCGAGCAGGAGACCTGTCCTGAAGCGCAGGATTATTTTTTATCCTCATGGCATCATCAGAGGGGTCCTGCCGTAGATGGCCAGATGGACCCTTCCTGAAAGAGACCTTCATCCTTCCAGGGAAAAAGTTGATGGTCTTCTTCATTATCTTCTGTACACAGCAAAACACCATGCATATTACACAGTAATAATGAAAATGACAGAATGACATTCATAATGACTAGGAACATCATTTTTTATTACACGGCTATGTTGAATACTCGATTCTGATTGCTCGTATTTTGTGTTGTTATTGATTTGTTTACGCGTTTCGACGCGAAGCGGGGGGGTCTTAAATCACCCAAGGGTTTATTTCTCAATAATGACCGTCTCGCTGTACATTATCCCTTACAGACAGTTAGATACATAGATATATAGATAGATACATAGATAGATAAATGGGTGCTGCCGCTACCTGTTATTGATTTGTTTACGCGTTTCGACGCGAAGCGGGGGGGTCTTAAATCACCC
>CAMRBZ010000238.1 GCA_947040595.1 uncultured Enterovibrio sp.
AAAAAGCCAGACACCCATCGTTAAAATTGTGGGCTCTGATCCCACACCTGACTGAGCATCGATGCGCGAGGTTATGGGGCTTCACTCGTTTGGCGCAGGCGCGCCTCTTCAATTTCTTTGGGAATAACGCGACAGGAAGCAAGATCAGGATAAATTTGATACACTCCGGCTTTATTATTTTGATTTTTTAGAGTTACGATGTCTAACCCTGTTTTTACGCAACTTCATCCTATTCTGCAAACCACCTTACAGGCTTTGGGTTACAGTCAGCCCACAGAAATCCAACAACAAACGATCCCGCTCATTTTACAGGGAAACGATTTGATGGGGGCGGCCCAAACGGGAACAGGCAAAACCGCTGCATTCGCATTGCCCTTGATACACCAATTACTTGAAGAGGGCGAAAGGGGACATCCCCGAGTCTTGATTGTCACACCGACACGGGAGCTCGCCCAACAAGTATTTGAAAAAATAAAAGAATACAGTTTAAATACGGGCTTGAATTCTGTGGCGTTATACGGTGGATCCAACATTGGGCCACAAAAAAAAGCCCTGTTAAAAGGGGCTGAAATGGTAGTCGGCACACCCGGACGTTTACTTGATCACCTCTACCTTGGTACCTTAAAACTAAATAACATTAAATACTTAGTGCTAGATGAAGCGGATAGAATGTTGGATATGGGCTTTATTGGTGATATTCAGCGTCTGATGAGAAAAATGCCAAGCGCGAGACAAACGCTCTTTTTTTCCGCCACCTTTCCAAAACATGTCTGCGATCTCGCCCATACCCTATTAAATGATCCTGCTCACATCACGGTTTCCAGCAGCAACAGCACGGCCAACACCCTTACCCAGAGGGTGTATGAAGTGGATAAAAAACGAAAGTCGGAGCTGCTTTCTTATTTGATCGGTCATCAAAATTTACAACAGGTTTTGGTTTTTACGAAGACGCGTCAAACAACGCAATGGCTTGCCGATGAACTCAAACGTGACGGTTTAGAGGCGCAAGCGATTCATGGAGACAAAACCCAAGGGGCGCGACAACGCGCGCTTGAGGGTTTTAAAGATGGAAAAATACGGGTACTTGTGGCCACGGACGTTGCGGCGCGGGGTTTAGATATTCCCTCTTTAGACACTGTGTTTAATTATGAATTACCTTACCTGCCTGAAGATTACGTTCATCGCATAGGAAGAGCGGGGCGTGCGGGTAAACCAGGCACGGCCATTTCATTGGTGAGCCGCGATGAAGAAGGGATTTTAAAGGCGATTGAAACCTTCATTGACATGCGTTTGCCCTCGCAGTGGTTAGAAGGGTATGAACCGAGCCTAAAAGAAACCCACTCAAACCATGATAAACGCAGCGAACGCGGCGCTGAAAAAAGAAAATTAAAACGACTATTGACGAAAAAAGCCCAAGGATCACGCCGATGAAAGGCTTTTTTGTAAAGCGCCATTACCCAAGATATGTGAATATGGCCTTTGAGATAGCAGGCAACACTTCGCAACGTTAAAGGCGAGGGGTGTATAATCTGATTTTTTAACGAACAAGCAGGAGTAAGTGACGTGCTGGTTGATTCGCATTGCCACCTTGATAAATTGAACTATGAAAATGGCCATAAAGATGTCGCTGAAGTCATACAAAAAGCCAAGGAACGTGGGGTTGACTATCTTTTGTCCGTCGGCGTGAACTTGGGTGATTTCCCCGCCATGATGGACTTGATCCGGCCTTTTTCGAATGTATTTGCCTCTTGTGGAGTGCATCCCCTTGATATTGGGAATGGATTTGATTTTGAGGCATTAAAAGCGGCGGCGATGGATAAACGTGTGGTCGCCATTGGTGAAACGGGGTTGGATTATTATTACCAAACGGACACGATGGAACAGCAAAAAGCCTCTTTTCGCCAGCATATTCGTCTTGCCATTGAATTAAATAAACCGCTTATTGTGCATACGCGGATGGCAAGAGAAGACACCCTCCAGATTTTACGTGAAGAAAATGCCGAGAAAGTCGGCGGGGTTTTTCATTGCTTCACTGAAAATTGGGAGATGGCACAAGCGGGCATTGAAATGGGGTTTTATATTTCGATTTCAGGGATTGTTACCTTCAAAAAAGCCACTGAATTAAAAGAGGTGGTGCGTCGATTGCCTTTTGATAAATTATTGGTTGAAACCGACTCTCCGTATTTGGCGCCCATGCCTTACAGAGGAAAAGAAAATCAACCTGCCTATGTGCGAGAAGTGGCTGACTATGTCGGTTTATTAAAAGGGGTTTCAGGAGAAGAGGTCGCCAACATCACATCGGAGAATTTCTTTTCTCTTTTTCATGGAGCGCAAAAATAGCCTCTTTTGTAACTCAAATAACGGGGTTTATTTTTCAAATAAGCTCTTTTTGAGTCGCCATTTTTCTTCAATGATACACAAATCTTTGCCTCACGAGGGGTCTTCAGTGCCGTGCAATTTATACCTCTTTCAGTGAATATTTGATCATTCTTAGCTTGTTAAAATAACCGATAACATCGTTATGAATCTGTCAATTAGAATAACGCGTTATCTAAAATCCCCGCCTTGTTCTCTGTGATTTTTCCCGCGCAATGTCGGGTTAACGACTTACTGGAATGGGGATTTTTTAACAATGTAACAGGAGAAGTATTTTTGTTACATAAAATAACTTCTCTCGATTACAAGAAAGGTGAATTTCGTTTTAGACAGAGAAGGCTAGCTGCATATTGACTTTAAAAAACGGATGCTTATTGTGTTTTCTTTGTTTTTTAAAGAGGGGAGGATGTGATCTATCAAGACTTTTTGAAAACCCATGATTTCTCCCGTAGAGTCTGACCCGTTTGCAAGATATAGTGATTGGGATAATTTTATTCATTTCATTCATATCTATTTCTATACCCAAGACACTTGAAGATGCGCGCCTGTGGCAAAGGAGTGAAGGCCCTGAGCATAGAACGACTATGTGATTGGCCTGAGCGAGAGCTGCCAACACGCACGCAGTTTCAAAGACGAGGGGTATAAATCCATTATTTTGATCTGGGTTATCCGTCATCCTTATGTAAAAAGGGGTACATTTTATGTTTAAAAATTTGTTTGCAAATATGCAAAAAGTAGGTAAAGCACTGATGCTTCCAGTATCAGTGATGCCGATTGCCGGTATTTTACTCGGTGTGGGTGCTGCGAATTTTTCGTTTTTACCCGAGGTTGTTTCAACCATCATGATGAACGCGGGTGACGCTGTCTTTGCGCACATGGGTTTGTTGTTTGCTGTGGGTGTCGCCCTTGGCTTTACGAACAACGACGGTGTTGCAGGTCTTGCGTCTATCGTGGGCTATTACATCATGGTCAATACCTTAAAGGTCATGGCCGGTGTATTCGAAGTAGGCGCGATTGAAACCGGAGTTTTGGGGGGTATTTTGGCAGGGGGGGTTGCGGCATGGGCGTTTAATCGATTCTACCGTATTCGTCTTCCTGATTATTTAGGATTTTTTGCTGGAAAACGCTCGGTTCCCATTATTACGGGCTTCATGTGTATTTTCTTGGGGATCTTCCTTTCCTTCATTTGGCCGCCGATAGGCAGCGTCATTGCGACTTTTTCACATTGGGCTTCGATTCAAAATCCACAATTGGCTTTTGGCATTTACGGTTTAGTTGAACGTTCTTTGATCCCTTTTGGACTTCACCATATTTGGAATGCACCCTTCTTTTATGAAGCAGGTCAATGCGTGACACCTGCCGGAGAAGCCCGTACTGGTATTTTAACCTGCTATATGGTTGCTGATGAAGCGTCTCGCGCTGCGGGCAATGGCTTCGGTCAATTGGCAGGGGGCTTTATGTTTAAAATGTTTGGTTTGCCTGCGGCTGCCATTGCCATGTGGCATACAGCAAAACCTGAAAACCGTGCGAAAGTCGGTGGGATCATGGTGTCTGCAGCCTTGACGTCCTTCCTGACAGGGATCACGGAACCGATTGAATTTGCATTTATTTTTGTAGCGCCTGTGCTTTATGTTATTCATGCGATTTTAGCGGGCACCGCGTATGTGTTGACGAACATGTTGGGCATGGTACACGGTACGTCTTTTTCACACGGTTTGATTGATTTTGTGGTTTTATCAGCAAATTCTCAGAAGATGTGGTTATTCCCTCTCTTAGGGCTGGCATATTCTGCTTTTTATTACACTATTTTCCGTTTGGCCATTGTAAAACTTGATTTAAAAACGCCAGGGCGTGAAGACGATGAGATGAATATCGAAACGTCGAGTTCGCGTTCTTCTTCTGAGCTTGCAAAGAATTTGGTTTCAGCTTTTGGTGGCAAAGCGAACATCACCAACTTGGATGCCTGTATTACACGCTTAAGAGTGGCGGTGGTGAACGTGGATAAAGTGAACCAAGATGAGTTGAAAAAGCTGGGTGCGGCGGGTGTTGTCGTTGTCGGTGGCGGTGTTCAAGCTATTTTTGGTACCAAATCAGATAATCTGAAATCGGATATGGACGATTGGATCCATAATAATTAATTTTTCGTAAAAAAAAAGGAGAGCGCGGCTCTCCTTTTTTGTGGGTGAAATACTGAATGCGATAACCCTCTTCAATCACGGAAATTCCTTTTAACGAGAAAGGTTTGGATGTGTGTTTTTCTGTCTATTTTTTTGTCATGTTCAATTATTCAATGCTTCGGACCGTTTTTGAAAAAGGAGCCTTGAGATCAATCACAGAGTAAGCACCTGTTCAGATTTGAAGCATTATGAATTCAATAATAAAGAAGGCGTTGAGCAAAATGCCTTGCATCAACAAGCCTTAAAAATCATTTATTTTAGTTCTGCTTTCTGCTTTCT
>CAMRBZ010000239.1 GCA_947040595.1 uncultured Enterovibrio sp.
TTTTTGCTTATTACCCAAGAGACATGAAGGTGCGCGTCTGGGGCAAACGAGTGAAGGCCCTGAGCATAGATTGACTCTGTGATTTGCCTGAGCGAGAGCAGCCAACACCCACGCAGCTTCAAAGGCGACGGGTATCTCTGATAATGAGAGAAACAAAAAAGGAAGCTTTCGCTTCCTTTTTCTACTGTTTTCTTGAATGCATTATTTGAGATTTGCAAAATCACGTAAAGCATCAACTTGGTCTGTTTTTTCCCATGGGAATTCTTCACGACCGAAATGACCATATGCAGCTGTTTTTTTATAAATGGGCTGCAGTAGGTTCAACATTTCTTGCAGCCCATAAGGGCGTAAATCGAAATGATGACGAATGGCTTGAATGATGATCTCATGTGGAACTTTTTCTGTTCCAAATGTTTCAACCATGATAGAGGTCGGATCCGCAATGCCAATAGCATAAGACAGCTGGATTTCACAACGATCTGCAAGACCTGCTGCAACAATGTTTTTCGCAACATATCGCGCTGCATATGCCGCGCTTCTGTCCACTTTTGATGGATCTTTGCCTGAAAATGCCCCGCCACCGTGACGTGCAGCGCCGCCGTAGGTATCAACAATGATTTTACGTCCTGTTAGGCCGCAATCACCCATAGGACCACCAATAACAAAGCGGCCTGTTGGGTTTATAAAATATTGGGTGTCTTTGCTTAACCAAGCAGAAGGCAAAACGGGTTTGATGATTTCTTCCATGACCGCTTCGCGTAAATCAGCGGTTGAAATACTGTCACAATGCTGCGTTGATAAAACAACGGCATCGATACCGACAATTTTGCCTTGATCATATTGAAAGGTTACCTGAGATTTTGCATCAGGGCGCAGCCAAGATAAGGTGCCATTTTTGCGCACTAAAGCTTGGCGCTGAACTAAGCGGTGTGCGTAAGTGATAGGCGCAGGCATTAGAACTTCAGTTTCATTACAGGCATAACCGAACATAATGCCCTGATCTCCTGCACCTTGTTCTTTCGGATCGGCTTTATCGACACCTTGGTTAATGTCTGGAGATTGTTTTCCGATGGTGTTAAGTACGGCGCAAGAATCCGCATCAAAACCCATATCTGAATGAATATACCCAATTTCGCGTACGGTTTCACGGGTTAGCTCTTCGATATCAACCCAGGCTGTGGTGGTGATTTCGCCACCGACCATGACCATGCCTGTTTTAACGTATGTTTCACAAGCAACACGTGCTTTTGGGTCTTGCTCTAAAATCGCGTCCAGAACGGCGTCAGAGATTTGGTCAGCAATTTTGTCCGGGTGACCTTCAGAGACCGATTCAGAAGTAAATAAATGCTTTGTCATTTCGATGTCCTAAATAGAGTGAAGACTAAGATCTATGACCGTATAAAGGTATAGATACTTTTCCGTCTAGATGGCCATTGTAATCTGGGTCGATAGAATTAATCAATAGGCCTTTTTGGATATCATTCTCTCTTTTATTGCCCCCTCCTTTGAAGCTGCTCAGGTTTTGGCTGCGCCCTCAAAGCCCAATCACATCCTCTATCTATGCTCAGAGCTTTTCGTTCTTACAGCGGACCTGCAATTTCAAATATCTTGGATATAGCCCTGACTGTGAGTGAGTTACTTGTCGTTTTATGCGATGAAAGAGGGGGGGCAAATAAGCTCAATATTGAGGATAGTGCACTTCAGGGATGTAAAACGTTTGCAGACATGAAAGACTCTTGCGACAATAACCCCTTACAAATTCAGCAATCCGGTGCGCTTTTTATATCCCTCGCTTCGGAAGATGCTGGATTGGCTGCGATCTTAAGGCCCAATCACAGAGTTATATCCTTGCTCTGGGGCTTTTTTTCCTTGCCGCCTATCTTGCATTTTCAAATATCTTGGGTACAGAAAAAAGTGCGCCAGCTTGTATCGACGAAATTTATTCTTTTCAGGAGTGGTCATGTCTTCTCGCAAGCTTTTAGCAAATGCTGTTCGCGCCCTCAGTATGGACGGAGTTCAACAAGCCAACTCGGGTCATCCTGGTGCGCCCATGGGTATGGCGGATATCGCAGAAGTTCTTTGGCGCGATCATATGACCCACAATCCAAATAACCCTTTATGGGCTGACCGTGATCGTTTTGTCCTTTCTAATGGCCATGGGTCAATGTTGATTTATTCTCTGCTTCATCTGACAGGGTATGCATTGTCGATTGATGATTTGAAAAACTTCCGCCAGTTGCATTCTAAAACGCCAGGACACCCTGAATATGGCTATGCTCCCGGTGTTGAAACCACGACCGGTCCATTAGGTCAGGGAATAAGCAATGCTGTGGGGATGGCGCTTGCTGAAAAAGCATTGGCAGCTCAGTTTAACCGTGAAGGACATGAGATTGTGGATCACTCTACGTATGTTTTCATGGGGGATGGTTGTTTAATGGAAGGCATTTCTCATGAAGCCTGTTCATTAGCGGGTACCTTGGGTTTAGGTAAACTGATTGCGTTTTGGGATGATAATGGAATTTCCATTGACGGACATGTTGAAGGTTGGTTTACAGATAACACCCCAAAACGCTTTGAAGCTTATGGTTGGCATGTGATTGCAGACGTTGACGGACACGACGCAAAAGCCATTCAAGACGCCATTCTTTGCGCAAAAGCGCAAAAGAATAAACCCACATTAATTTGCACGAAAACCACCATTGGGTTTGGCTCTCCTAATAAGGCAGGCTCTCACGAATGTCATGGTGCGCCTTTGGGGCACGATGAAATTGCGGCAACAAGAAAGCAATTGGGCTGGGAATATGGACCTTTTGAAATCCCGGAAGATATTTATACTGCATGGTCAGCAAAAGACGCGGGCGTTTTGAAAGAAAACAGCTGGAACGAAAAACTGGCCGCGTACACTCTTGCTTATCCTGAGCTTGCCGCAGAATTTAAACGTCGTATTCAGGGCGATCTTCCTTCTGATTGGCAAGAAAAAACAAATAAAATTATTGCTGATTTACAAAATAACCCAGCAGAAATTGCGTCACGTAAAGCCTCTCAAAATGCGTTGGAAGCCCTTGGCGCAATGTTGCCAGAATTGATGGGGGGATCGGCGGATCTGGCTCCTTCAAATTTGACCATGTGGTCAGGAACAAAAGCCATCACGAATGAAGATGCTTCGGGAAATTATGTTCATTATGGTGTTCGCGAATTTGCGATGACCGCCATGATCAATGGTATGGCGTTGCACGGCGGCTTTATTTCTTATGGCGCCACTTTCTTAATGTTTATGGAATACGCAAGAAATGCCATGCGTATGGCTGCATTAATGAAGATTCAAAACATTCAAGTCTACACCCATGATTCCATTGGTTTAGGTGAAGATGGCCCTACACATCAACCTGTTGAACAAATTGCCTCTTTACGCTTAACGCCTAACATGAGCACGTGGCGCCCTTGTGATCAAGTGGAGTCCATGGTTTCGTGGAAGCTGGCGATTGAGCGTAAAGACGGCCCAAGCGCCCTTATCTTTTCGCGTCAAAATTTAGCACAACATGTTCGTACACAAGAACAAGTGGCTGATATCTCGAAAGGCGGATACATCTTAAAAGACTGTGACGGTCAGCCGGAGCTGATATTCATTGCCACAGGATCTGAAGTGGGCTTGGCTGTTGATGCAAGCATTCAGCTTTCAAACCGAGGTGTGAAGGTTCGCGTGGTGTCTATGCCGTCAACAGATACTTTTGACGCTCAAGATGCAGCTTACCGTGAATCCGTCTTGCCATCAGATGTGACTGCGCGTATTGCAATTGAAGCGGGTATCGCCGATTTTTGGTATAAATATGTGGGTTTTGACGGTCGCATTATCGGGATGCACACGTTCGGTGAATCGGCTCCTGCGGATGAACTTTTCAAAATGTTTGGTTTCACCTTAGAAAATGTCCTTGCAACGGCAGATGAATTGTTAGGGTAATTTTTCGACTTGGTTTCTTTTTTATATAATGCAGCGAATTCGCTGCATTTTTTTTTGCTTTAGAAAAGGAGACGCTCAGCAGCGAGCAAGCAGTTTCTTCCCGTTGGGTACAGCTTCAAAAAACGACGATCAGACGACTTATACCCATTCCATTACAACTTGCCGTGGGTAAGATGTCGCCTTGGATACCAAAACCCTTGATAATCCTAAATTAAAATTTTAATTTAATGGATTAAACCTTGTTGTAAGTTGACAGGCAATGTGATTAATTTTTCTCCATCGCTTGATGGGTTCAGACTTCTATGTACCAGTGAATTTAAAGCTCAGTCTCTGCTTTGATTCGGGTGTTACTGCCTACAAAAGCGGATAACAATGACATACTCATCGCCTTTGAACCTGTGTGGGTGTTTCAGCCCAACCATATAGTCCATTTATGCTCAGGGGCTTCACTCGCTTCCTCCTGGCACGCAACTTCAAGTATCTTGGGTATCGGTTCTCTTATTGAACGGATCGCCTAAATAATAAAAAGACCTCATTTCGCCCTGGGAAGATCAGGGGTTTTGGCGTAGAACATCATATTTTTATGGGGTATTTTTCGTGAGAAAATATATATATTTTATTGGTATGCTTTTGGTGGGATGCAATGACACCCCGACTGAAAGAACAGAGATTTTTGCTCTTCCATATGGGAGTTATGGCACTGTTTTTATGTTAGCCAAAGGGTATTCTTCCGATGCAAATAAAGTTATTTTATCCTTAGGGGAAAAAGGGGAGTCTCATTCGGGTGCTGGCTCAAATCTGCATTTTCGCATGAATATCAATCCCAAATTCAACGGCGTTAAT
>CAMRBZ010000240.1 GCA_947040595.1 uncultured Enterovibrio sp.
ACCGAACATAGAAAGAAGATTTGCATAAAAAAACACTCTTTTTTCTCTTTCATTACATTCAACCTGCTTATATACCCAAGACACTTGAAGACGCGCGCCTGCGGCAAGCGAGTGAAACCCCTGAGCATAGTTCTACTTAGGGGCCAGATCTAAACGAGCGTAGCCAAGACCCACGCAGGTTCAAAGGCGACGGAGATATATCACCCAAACACTTGAAGATGCATGCAGACTGCAAGCAAAAAAAGCCCCTGAGCATAGATCTACTTAGTGGCAAGATCTAAACGAGCGCAGCCAACACCCAAGCAGTTTTAAAACGATGGGTATCAAAATGCGCAGCGTTGAATTTACTTTGGCAGACGAAATTCAATATCTCTTATTGCAGGCACATTCAAACTTTTGAGAAAATCTAAATGAATAAGCAAGACATCTAAATGATCTTGTACTTTCAAAAGTGCGGGTTGTTCCTCTTTTTTTATTGCGCTCAAATCAAGCTGGGTTATATCGGTTAATTTCCCTCTTTCTAAGGGCTTAATCGTCGCGATGGTGCGTTGCGGGCGCAGCAGTGAAAAACCTTGAAAAAGCCTTTTTTTTGGAGATGTAAAATAACCGGCTTCAAGCACTTCTATCTGGTCTTTTTCTTGAACATTCAGTAAATCTGTGCGCAAAAAAATTCGAGGAGGCAACAAAAAAAAATCAATGAGCAAGTCAGGTTCAACCCCAAGAAATTTATGGCCTAAATTCTGCTTGATTGGAAACGTGGAAAGCAAAGCTTTCGATAATATCAAATAAGGGATCGTCATTCTTTAAATTCCCTCATAACTTGATTCATCGGTTATTAAAATATGATGAGGGATTTTATCTAGCTTTTCTTTGAGTGTGCTTGAGATCATATATTGAATAATCTCAAGCCCCTTTAACCTAAAAAAATGCAACTCTTCTTGAGGCAGATTTTCAATGCTTTTTTCTGATAATGCTATTTTTTCAAAGCTGTAGCTCTCATCTGGATCATCATCTTCTGCGTCATCGCTTTCAATAACTGAAGCTTCCATATCAATGAGATCATGCTCAATGAGTGAGTCCAATCGGTAATAAGGCAATAAGACGTTATCCATAAATTGAATTTCAACAGGAACAATATGTAAGCCTTTTGGATCCACTTCTTGAAAAGCTTGGGCAATGGCAGGGCTCACCATTAAACCGTCTAAATCATAAAAGCTCTTTGCGCACGAAACAGGCAACTCACTCGTTTTATAACGAATGGGTCTGTCAACACTAAGATGAACACCACGGGATAATGTCGGCCCCATGTCATCCTCTTCTATTAATAAATCAGGCATCCAATCGTAATCTTCATTAATAAAATACAGCTGTTTTTTCATTGTTATAGGTTCTATATTATAAATAATTATTTATTTGAAATTAAATTTGCCAATTCAGGCCTATCAAGACCATCAAATATAATAATGAGTTTATCTTTATATATTTTGCTGTTTTTAATATCTATTAGAGCATTCATATAGTGTTCTTTTTCATCCTCATCAAACAGTTCTTCAAGCATTTCACTCCAAAATTCTTCATTATTAATGGAGTCTATATTGAAATCTTTTGTATAAAAATAAATTGCTGCAGTAGGTACATTTTGAAAGCAATCAAGATATAAATAATCCCATCCAAGCCCGTTTTGATTAACATCAGCCCCCATATTTTCAATTAATTCCCGAATAATATATATTTGATTTGGATCATTGGTACAAGCATCGAAACATTCCGAATTTATCGCACCAGATAATGAACGATTTATAGTTTCAGAATTGAAATTAAACTTTTCAATTAAAAAATCAAACATGCCTTTTTGAGAAAAAAGGCAACTTTTAATCATAAACTCATTCCAATCCGTGTTTATTTCAATTTCATACAGCAGTTTTATTAATTCAATATTTCCATCGTATCGGCAGATGTGGAATATATGTTCTTTATTTAACAATGCTAATTCTTTTGAATGCAACTTTATTTTTTTTAAGATCTCGATAGATGTAGCATTCATGTGATTATTGCCACAATAACTAATGATGATATCAAATAAATTTCCAATTAATTCATTTGTCAAAATATGATCGCAAATATATAGTATTGAATCAAATTCATCCCTCCTTATTAAACACTCAAGAATAGACGTATCCTTGAGCATTTCTTTTAATTCTGGCATGTTCTTATTTTCAATTGCCAGCTTAATATCATCTATTTCTTTCATATAATTCCTATTATTTTTAACTCGTGAATTATTTTAGATTCTCGTATCATTCAAAGTTTAATTTTAGTTTCGATGATACAACAAATCCAATTTTCTTTCTTGTTTCCACATCTGTTTCTGAAGTTATAAATAAATATTCTAAATAGTCATGATTTCTTTTTAAATCACAAGATACATTAATATCTTTGTTGAATTCACTTTTTTTATTTCCTTGTGGAAAGTATGCTGTTATTGCTCTTACATTTCTACAGCCCGGATTTCCTTTTCCTGGTAAATAATCTTTACCATGCTCACTTAATGTCATTGAACCATTTTTTAGTTTTATTAATATGTATCTTGATAGAAGATTCATATCTTCAATGAATTTCATAGCCTTAATGTCAGCACATTTCCCGAAATGATTTGTTAACGTTTTAGTTAGCAGTTTAAATACTTTTGAATGATATCCTTTGAGAGAAACTGTGTCATTAAAATTCCATAAGGATTTTCCTATATTATTTGTTGATATCTTTATTTTTGCGTAAAGATCTGATTCTTCTATTGATAACTTTTCTCCGTAATCATGATTTCCTTCATGCAAAGGCACTGATAAATAACAAGCGACGTCAGCAATATTAGTAAGTAATAATAAGTTTTCTGAGCAATTTACATTATATCCAATATGTTCTTCTATTATATTTTTCCAGTGCGAGTGGATCGCTTTTGTGACCTCGCAACTAATTAAGTGATGAGGTGTAAGATCTGTGTAATTCCTCATATCATCATCAATAAGATTTTTTCTTGTTGTCTCTTTATATTTTTTTATAACCTCGACAGCATCTTCTGGACCAAGGTTTTTTTTAAAAGTTTCACCCCATTTACTTTTTTTATCAATAAACCAAGGGTGGGATTTTTTTATCTGTTTTTCAGTTTTATTATAATACCCACAAATTGGAGTCATCGTTTTTCCAGATTCTAATCGTTTACAGGAACCTTTAAATATATCGCCTACGTTTCCATTTTTAATTGCTTCATAATAAGCTATCCATTCCGTTTTATTGTTCGGTGCATTTTTTTTTGCCATTTAAACCACCTTATGTCCAACACATGTGCCGTCTTTATTATTTTTTGATTTTTTAGTTCCCGCTTTTTTAATGATTCTTTCACAAAGAAGGCAACGTTTGGTTCCTTGCTTATTTTCATTCACTTTGGAGTCTTTTTTACCCGTTTGAGACGCGCCTTTGCCTGCGCTGTGGTAGGTTTTTGCGGGAAATACTTTATCTAATTTACTTAAAATGGATTTAAAGAGGTGATCAAAGTGTGTCATGGCCTCTGAAATTTTATCCATTCCCATTTTATCGAGGATCTTTAATTCATCCGCTAACTCGGTGAATTTTTGAGTGAACATGTCCGCGCCGATTTTATTAGAAGCGAGCGCTAAATCAGCCGCAACTTCATAACAAGGTTTGATGACATCCGAGAGTATTTGTGCGGCTTGTTTTCCATAATCAACCCACTTAAGCGTGCGTAAAAATTTTTCAGGATCCCCCTTTCCCATTGCTCGCAAAATGGCTAATAAATCATCTTTTGGCATTTCTTTGCCCTGTTTTAGCGCTATTTTACATGTTCCTTTTATGGCGCTGCCAAATAAAGGAATGCAACCGATTAATGTTATCGCAAGCAGTAACCAATTTTCAGGCTCTGCACGGGCCTCTTCATTTAATAATTTCATGGCATTGGCTGTTAAATCACGTAAATCAGCAACTTGGTCAATTACAGGGATCATGCTGATTGCCGTGTTCGCGATGATCTGCTCAACCGTTGCATCACCATTAAAATCTCCAAGAATAACTCCCCATACCCAGCTTGCCCCCCCTCCCATTTTTTTCCAAGGATCTTCCCAAAAGCCCACTGAGCCGCGTTTGCTCTTTTCTAATAATTCTTGTGGAGTCGTCTCTGGGGTATATCGAGGGTTTTCTTTGGTTGGCTCATTTGGGTTAAATTCACGGGTGTCTTCTGTGTATTCAACAGAAAATTCTCCCGCCGCAATGCCACTGAGACAGCCCTTGCCACTTGAGTTTAAATTTCCTTTAAATTCAGCGCCGCTTTGGTCAACCAAGGTATAAGATGCGCCTTGAACGGGGTCGCCATCAGAATATGACAAAAACAAATCAACGGTATATGTTCCTTCCTCTTCTTCTGTCACCGTAACAGATGGATTTTGCGCCCCCCCTAAACACATGGTATTCATGCTGTTCATCGTCATTTGATCGGATAAACGGCACACGCCTTTTCCTTCTATTTTTACCGTAGGCGATGAGGTGATAAATTCGGCTTTGCCTTGCGTGGTGCCTGAGACAATGCCTTTATTGGTTCCAGCGGCGTCACCGGTGCTTTTTGAAAAAGAGCAGCCTTTAATGGCGATGGAATTGCCGCCGTCGGCGGTTACGGTTTTTGAACCCCCCGAAAGATCGGAGGATTTAGCGCTGTTGGTATAAGGGATGGGTACAACAGAAGGGCCAACCACTGTCAAGCAGACATCGGGCAGGGTGGCACTGGCTTTTCCGCC
>CAMRBZ010000241.1 GCA_947040595.1 uncultured Enterovibrio sp.
TCATAAATGCTGAGGATATTCGAAAACGGGATTTAATGGGAATATACCTACAATACTTAAAAATGCATGCAGACGGAAAACAAATGAGGTCCTTGAGCGGAGTACCACTTTGTGATTACGGATAATTTGTCGTGCTTCCGCTATTCAAGAATAGCCTAACAAAGATAAGTAGATCAGCATGTTAAATTGAATTTTAGCGTTACACATACCTTATTAAAAACGACAGTAAGCATGATTCGTTTTATCCAAGATAATTTTATGATTATTTTCTAGGATACCAAAGTTGAAACCTCACTGTTTTTTCGGTTTTTTTAGAATTGAATATTTTCAAAAACATTCTGAAAATCAACATTAACATCCATTAATAGATACATTTAAATGCATTATATTTTACCTTTATTATTATTATCAATCTCATCGAGTTTAAAGGCTGACGATGCACAAATAAACGCTGATGATTCTAATTTTCCACAAGCGCGGAGCTATAGTTTTCGAAGTGCATCCTGTAATTTAAATGTCGTACCAGTATTGCCGCCAGTCCCCCCCCCGCCAACGCCAGATCTTCCTTCTTTGCCTGGGGCTGACGGGTTGTCACTGTTTTTTGCTTCATCACCTAAATATAACCCGACAACATCATGTCTGGTTCTTGCATCAACACTGAGTGATTTAACGACAGAGCGATTCAAAATAGGCGTTACGGTTATAAGAGGCAATGTACCGCTACAATCCTTCGTTAAAGAAGCACGTTTTTTAAATGCTTCAAAAGAGCATGAGTATATCGCCACATTGGATAATATTCATAGCGCCCCCAAAGAGGGGGATCGCTGCATTGTCACATCAATAGACTCTGAATTAAAAGGCAGAGCGACA
Source organism: uncultured Enterovibrio sp. (assembly GCA_947040595.1). Taxonomy (GTDB): domain Bacteria; phylum Pseudomonadota; class Gammaproteobacteria; order Enterobacterales; family Vibrionaceae; genus Enterovibrio. Next base: position 871 of record CAMRBZ010000241.1, read on the forward strand.
TTAAGTTATGAAAACAGTGGCCTAAATGGAACGGCGGTTTGGACTGAGCGTGCGAGTGACTTTAGTACCGTCTTTGACTCTGATGTTGCAGCTGAAATAATGTCACATCAATTTGAAAAAAGAATGGGCCGTTCCGCGTTTGATAATACTTTTAGTGCTTATTTATCGACCGCTGAGCTTCAAAATAAATACCAACAATACAATGAAGTTATCAATGGACCTAACTCATCCATTAGAGAAGGTTATTACGGTTTTTCTATTGATTTTATAGAAAAACCAGATGAAATAGAAAATTTTATTATTGAACAACTGATTGTTCCAGCATCAGACATAGGTTTGATTGATGACAAATTTAAAAATGATCCTGATATTGTTGGTTTAGTCATAAGCAAGATATTTTCTCGCCTTGGTTATGACAATGAAAACAAATATGGCTCTGATCGCCAAGTCAAAATAACCGCATTAAGTTCTTTATCAAATATCATTCCAAGTAACTGGAATGATAAAAATTTGTCTCCATTCCTTTACGTGGATATCAATGGATTAACAGATCCTCAAAAAGAAGTCTTTCTAAATAAAGTATCAACGGATGAAGAGGCTCCAACGGCCATTGAAGTGATTAAGGCGATAAGTTACGGTCTTTCAGAGCCTGATTATCAGGATGATTTTTTTAAATTTAATCACAATATTCTTCTAGATAAAGAAAAAGGCTTGATTACCTATAAAGACAGAAAAGGCGGTTATTTAGGCAAAACCTATTTAGATGTTGCAGCTGATGCTTATGGGAAAAAGATTGCAGAGCTCACACCCGATGAAATCTTAACGGCAAAAAATGCGCTAGAGAGTATAGGCTTTGACACCCTTTATCCAATAGGGACCTTAAGAAGCACGAAGTCATTTATATTAAATCGTTTTATTGCGACTTCCTTTTCATCTGAGATGGCACCATCACTCGATGATGGGGGAGCTGCAGAAATGTTTGATGCCATATTGCCGAGACTTAGCGATTCCGGAAAACAAGCAAAATTCTTAGCGCAACAATATCATTTTGATCTTTTTAAATTTTCAGGTTTAAGCGTCAGTTCACCAGAAGAATTATGGGATGCGATTAACACGCTAAATGCACACCTAGATTCAGTTGAAGCATTACAGCGTTCAGCGGGTGTTGATGAAAATAATACAGAAATCAGTACCATCGCTTTTAGTGATGAAGATTTTGTTAAAACTCACTTATATTCACTCGGTGTTAGTTCTGAATTAGTGAAAAATAACTGGAAAAGATATGCTAAATCAAACTGTCGTTTTGATTTCTTGGACGGTTTCGGAAACTTTTGCGGCCCAAATGTGGTGCCTTCAATTTATAGCGGTAATGTGAATGTTCCTGAAAACGTAAAGCAAAATCAGCTGAAATCTTGGCGTAAATATCGTGATACGACAGGCAAGATGTACTTTACCATTCGTGATATGTGGCACACTGATTTTAATAAAACAGCAGAAATACTCTCTGTATACGCAGCCAGTAATATTATAACGATGGCAAAACTTCAAGGATTAATACCTTGGGCTGAGCCTGATTCCTATCAAAACTCTAGTTTGCATACAACGACAGAAATGAAAATGACGAAAGGTGATATATCGCACAATTCGGTACACCAAATCACACCTGAAAATTGGGTTGTTCATGGCGATAAATTAGGTTTTTCAATACAAACACAGCCTAATATTGAGCAATTAATGACGATTGATAAGATTAAATTCATTTCTCATGTCGGTATGAGTGATACTTATAACATACCTTTATTTGTGGCGATAAATAAAATAGAAGGCAGTGAGTGTGACGACAAACGCACCTCAGGCCACATATATTATAAAACATGCCGTACTAAACATTATGGCGCGAATTATTATGAAGCATCTAAAGAAAATGCATTACGTATTCACCTTGAAGACTTGATGAAAAGCCGAATAGGTGACTTTAAAACAATTTATACCAATTCAGAAAATTTTGTTTTGTTCTTAAAAGAAATCCTACCTTTATGGTCAACCATTGAAGATATCCAAAATGGTGATCTAGAAAATATAGGAGCAAGTATTGTCGGGGATGCAATGTTCCTGATCCCCATAGGATATGGCGCAGGAAAAATATCGACATCATACCTCAAAGCTACGAACAAGAAATTTCCTAAAAAATTTAAAACGTCAGGTCAGGTAGGGGGACTTGCTGGTAAAGATGGAAAGCCGGCAGTCATAGGCTCAAGACCTGATGCAGGCAAGTATGCAAAAGAGGCAGCAGAAAAAGCAAAAGTGGTTAGCAATGATGTGCTGGATGACTTAGATGGCGTAGGTAATCTCCATGATTTAAGCTCTAAAGGGCATCCTAGACTACCTGGCAAAAAGCCCAGTAACTACCATACACCACCAAAGGATAACTTTGTTTCAAGTGGGAACAAATACACCGGAAATAAAAATGATTTAAAAGACAACGGAGATGGCACTTTTAAAGATAAAGATGGGAAGGAATATATTAAAGAGAAGGACGAATATTATCTCGTTCAAAAAGACGCAGATGGAAACCTGTATTTGGTCGATAAGGATGGCAATCTATCAAACCCAATTAAAAAAGATAAAGATGGAAACTGGGAATCAAACACAAGCCTCGCATTAACACCCGCTGACTTAGAAATCTTCGGGGCCACTGCATATTACGGATCACTTTCAGGATATCGTACAAATATAGAGGGACTTTATCAAAAGGAAAGAAAGCCAGGTGATGAAAACGAAGATAATTTTGATCTTGTGAAAGTCAACAAGAATTATTTCAAAGCAAGCTGGGATCCAGTTTATAACACAGCCTATGTTTATACTCCGAATTGGAATAATCGTATGCCGATATTCAAAGGAAGAAAGGGGAAATGGTATAAAGATGCTAAAACGGCTCAAGCCTGTACTTTTTAATAATATTGAATAAAAGCACATTTTTTAAAAGAGCACTTATTCCTGATCAGTCACTCTGAGTGATCAGGATAAAATAACATGCTCACGAATTTATTATTTATTCCTCGTTTCAACCTCTGCAGTTTTGAATAAACAAGAGAGAACGAAATTAAATATAAAAAGAGGTTTTTTTGAAAAAATTATTTTTTGTTTCGCTGTTCGTAACGGCTTTTTCTGTACAAAGTCATGAATTTATTCCTCATGATTATATATTTCCAGATGGACTTAAAAATTATACAGAAGGTACAAAAGTCGCACACCTCGGAAGCGTTTTTGAATGTCGTCCTTTTCCGAGCTCGGGTTATTGTTCATTATGGGATACATCAACAAATCAGTATGAGCCTGGTGAAGGTGTTTCATGGGAATCGGCTTGGAAAGAAGTTAAAGGGGTTGATTTTAATTTCCATTTTCCTGATCAATACAAAATCTATCAAGCTGGCACCCGTGTCGAATTCAGAGGACAAACCTATAAATGCAAAGAATTCCCTGATAGTGGGTATTGCGTTCAATGGGGGGACGGTAATGTACAATATGCACCAGGGCAAGGTCTTCATTGGAAAATGGCCTGGGTGCATTTAAGTAAAGCGGGTGTTCTCATTCCTGAAAATCCACTGCAGACAAAGGAGGTGAATGAGATTATAACAAATCGACGTTAAAGCGTCGCTCAGTGTCAGGAGCACCTTTTAACGCAATAAATACCCAAAACACTTGAAGTTGCACGCCTGCGGTAAGTGAGTGAAGCCCCAGATCATAGACTGAGTCTGTGATTGAGCAGAACGAGCGCAGGCTACATCCAAGCACCTTTACAGGCGACAGATCTATTTCAAAGGAAACTTGGCTGAAGTGATACAGCCAAGCTTTGTCTGTGTATCAAAAAAACAAAAGACGTAAAAATTTATTTAA
>CAMRBZ010000242.1 GCA_947040595.1 uncultured Enterovibrio sp.
GCATGACAGATTTTTAAAAGGGTTCAAGCCAAAATTAGGATGTAATTGAACATTAATTTTTAATTATCAATAGCTTCTTGGTGAACAGTTACACTTGGCGGAAGGTTACATATTATTTCCCATGTGCGGAATGTCGGTTTTAGCAGTAAAATCCGCTTTTAAGATGTCTGTATTGACACATTCTGGACAATGAATTTTTTGATAAATTGTTATATCGGCATGATACAGGAAAAAATGTAAATCATATATATGAGCTATATCGTATTTATCTCTAAAAGCAAGCTCAAATTCGTGGATACATTAAAAAAACAACGCATGCAATTAGTTGCGTATTAATTAATGCTTGATTGCATATCTACATAAGTATAAATCTTCTTTTTTCAATAAGAATATCATTTTATCTTGCCTTTTTGATTCATTTTATATAAATGAATCTTTTACTTATATCAAGAGAAAGTATTATGCGAATTTACCTATCTATTACACTTTTAAGTATTTTACTTGCAGGGTGTAATAGAAATAATGATAACCCTTGTGTCAACAATAATGGAATGGGAAATCACATTCTCATCCCAAGCTTTAATTTTGTTAGTATTGAACAATCCAATAACATATATAGACCTAATGAATTAATATTCACTTGGGATGGAAAAGCAAAGGGTATTGATTATACCGTGTGTCAAAAAGATCCAACAATACGCAATGAATGTAATCCAGTACATAAAATAAACAGTCAAAACACAACGCCAGTCACCTTTAAAAATCTTATTGCACAAACGGACAAACCCTTTTTTATTCTTGCTCAAAAAAAGGGAGCAAAAGAAGTTAAATCCAATGAACTTTCAATTTCTATCACTGATCTTAATTCACTAATTCAGCATGTGAAAGCATCTAATTCTGAAACGAATGACTCATTTGGGCACACTGTCGCACTGAGTAAAGATGGCAAGACCCTCGCGGTATCGAGCATCCATGAAGCTTCCAACAGCATCAGAGATCCGTATAATGAAAGTGCCCCAGGATCTGGCGCGGTGTACGTTTACAAAAAAATTGAAAATAAGTGGGTTCCTCAAGCGTATTTAAAAGCATCAAATCCCAGTATCGATGATCAATTTGGTTTCTCTTTGTCTTTAAATGAAAATGGAACTCGGCTAGCCGTAGGCGCCATCGGCGAAGCATCTGATTCAAAAGGAGTGATCATCGGTACGGAAAACCTGCACTCTGACAATGAGAATGCGTCTAAATCAGGCGCTGTTTATCTGTTTAAATTTGACAAAGAATGGACTCAAGAAGCCTTCTTTAAAGCTTCTAATAGTGAAACTGGGGATCACTTTGGATATTCTGTTTCTTTGGATCTCAAAGCGAATACCCTTGCTGTAGGTGCAAGAAATGAAAGTTCAGGGGACGCAACAGATGAGCTCAATAATCTCAAACAATACTCTGGTGCTGCTTATGTATTCCGATTAAAAAATAATACGTGGGCACAAGAACAATACTTAAAAGCCTCGAATATGGGTAACAATGACAACTTCGGATATGCTATCCAACTGATAGGCAATGGCAATAAACTGGCTGTCGGCGCTCCAGGAGAAGGCTCTAGCCAACATTTGATTTTACACGATGACGATTTAAAACCAGAGTCAGGTGCAGTTTATCTTTTTGATTTTAAATTGAATAATTGGAAACAAAGCGCCTATTTAAAAGCCAGTACCATTGATGAATATGACTTCTTTGGTAGCGCTGTCGCGTTGAGCACGGATGGAAAAACTCTGGTTTCTGGCGCTAAAAAAGAAGGTTCAAGCGCAACGGGGATCAACGGAAGTGAACAAAATGATCCTTATGGCGAGCTGTCTGGTGCGGCTTATATCTTCAAAGAAAGAAGCCCAGATAACTGGAAACAAGAAGCATACATCAAAGCCTCTAATACAAAACTCGGTGACAATTTCGGACATTCCGTTTCTTTAAGTCACGATGGAAATAGGCTTTCTGTAGGAGCTTATGCAGAAAGCAGCGACGCAAAAGGGCTTTGGGAGACACCTCTAGATTACAATATCAATCATTCTGGAGCCGTCTATTCATTTCACTTTGAAAACAATCTATGGGAGCAAGAGGCGTATATCAAAGCCCCTAACTCACATATTGATGCTTATTTTGGAAGCTCCGTCTCTTTTGGAGATAATGGGAATATCTTGGCCGTTGGCGCTCCGGGTGAAAGCTCAAACTCAATTAATATTGGAGGAGATCAAGATGATTTAAGTAAAAAAGCCTCTGGAGCCGCCTACCTATTTTAATTAAAAATTTATTAAATTAAAAAGCCGAGAAAAAATCATCTTCTCGGCTTTTTAATCTTAAGTTGAAAACATTAATGAACGATTTCAATACGAGAATACGATTTTAAATCGCGTCTTTTATGCCTTTTCAACCAAAGAATGGATTCATCTAAAGGCATCGGCTTTGAAAAATAAAATCCTTGGCAAATATCGATACCGCACCTCTTTATAAAATCTTTATCTTGCTCCGTTTCTATCCCTTCAGCGACTAAAGCACACCCTGTAACTTCACTGATTTTTGCTAACAGCAAATACAATTTTTGTCCTCTTTCTTCTTGTGTATTTAAAAGTAACGAACGATCGAGCTTTACTTTATCGAAATTAAATTTCAACAGATGTGAAAAGGAAGCATATCCAGATCCGAAATCATCAATTGCAACTTTCACTCCAATTATTTGTAAAAATTGTATATTTCGCGTTATTTGAAGATGATTTTCTAAAATAGCTTCTTCTGTTATTTCAATTTCTAAAGATTTAGGTGGAACTTTATAGTACTTTAAGCGACGCACAATATGATCAACGAAAAGAGGATCGGAGATACTCTCTGGAGATATATTAACACCCACCTTACAATCAGAATCGAAGGGTAAAGATTGCATATCAGAAAGAACCAAATCGATCACAATTTTATCCAGTTGTTTCATGGCCCCTAGTTTAAAGAAATCTTCTATAAACGTTGGCAGACTCATCTGGCCATTTTCATCGATATAACGGACAAGTGATTCGAAAGAAACCTGCTCTTTGTTGATTAAATGAACTTGAGGCTGATAATACATGACAAAGCGCCCTCGGGTTAACATTTTATTTACACGCTGACTTATAAGGTGTTTATTCAACTGCTCATCCATCGATTGATTCACGTCACCTAGGAATGTTTTAAGTGTCGTTTTATCTATTTCATATTGTTGAAATATAATCTTGTTTTTAGAGCTACTTTGCCCCGTATAATGTTTATAAAAGGGCTTATAAATAAGAGTACCCACTGCAATCACTATCAATTGCAATACAACACCGCCAATACTGTTTTGTGTTGCTAAATAGCCGCTGATAAGTGGAGGAGTCATCCAATCAACGATGGTCCCGACAGGATTAACAAACTCAAAATATATCGCAAAATAGACCAATAAAAAACTGACTAAGGGAACAAAAATAAATGGTAATATCAAGGTTGGATTGAAGACGATTGGTAAGCCAAAAAGCAATAATTCATTGATATTAAACATGATAAGGGGTAATGCCGAAAGTGCAAAAATAATATGCCTTTTTTCACGAGAAAATATTAGAATACATAACAATAAACTTAATGAATTACCTGAACCGCCAATAGATAAAAATGCGTCATAAAACCCTTGCCCTAATATATTTAATGTAGCCTCACCATTTTCCCAAAGCGCAATATTTTCTTGCGTTTTTTCAAAGATCTTTTGTTTTGAAATAAATAAGAAATTATGCCCATTAATCCCAACTGAACCTAATAACCCTAAAATAAACTGATAAAGTAAGCCACCCCCTAAAGTCAGTGGGTCTATCATTAATTCGCTTTTAAACTCAGATGTCTTCTCTATAAAAAAGCTTGTCATCCAAATGAATAAAGCGGTAATTAATAAAAAACTAAACAAGTGTAATGCTTGTTTATATAATGAACTAACAAAATCAATTCGTGATGGGTCTAATGGGTGAAAACCAAAAGGATAACAATAAGCAGCAGAGAATGCAGCAATACAAAGCGCTAATAATGGATTATTGGGTAAACCAATTTCGACAGATGTTAAATCATTTGACATTGAAATGGCCATGTACATTACAAGCGCATATGGCATAACCACCATTGCACTAATATTATTTTTCGATGATAAATAATACGTTGTAATTAAACATAGGGCGGTTGGATAAATGGCAATCAATAAATTTGAAAAATAGAAAAATTTTTGAGCAAGCTCTGGGAAATGTGTAAAGTTTAAAAAATAACCAAAAAAGATAGATATCGCATTTGAGATTGTTAAAGGAAGTAACAACAAGAAAACAATCGAGATGTCACGAACATAACTGTCATAGCTCAAGCCTAAAGAAAGAATTTTTCGCATACATCCATACTAAAAAATGATACTTATACAGGATAAATTATATATCTGTGATATCCCTTCCTCAATAGAAAGTTTCATTTGCATTCGAAAAACACCTGAATATTAAGATCTATAGACAAATTGAATGCATGAATAATACTTCGGACATTTTTTGAAAAAGGAGCCTTGAGAGCAATCATAGAGTAAGCTCCTGTTCAGATTTGAAGCATTATGAATTCAATAATAAAGAAAACGTTTAGCAAAATGTCTTGCATCAAGAAGCCTCAAAAATCATTTATTTGGTTCATCCGGAAAATGCATCCTTCGCCTCGTGACTTGCTTTAATTTTCAG
>CAMRBZ010000243.1 GCA_947040595.1 uncultured Enterovibrio sp.
TCAGGTTAAATAAGACAATACATGGATAAAAAATAAAGTTATGCTGTTTTAGTAAAAATGGTGTTATTTATTTCACACTATCCATTTTAATTTAAAATAAGTAACCATTATTTGTTCATTTTTTAATATGCAAATGAGCACGTACAATTTCATGCTCAAATACAGTGTTGAACAAAAAATAAATCTTTATTCCCAAAGGAATTGAAGATGCGTGCCTGCGGCAAGTGAGTGAAACCCCTGAGCATAGAAGGACTCTGTGATTGGGTTGAGCGAGCGAAGCCAACACCCACGCAACTTCAAAGGCGACGGGTATATTCAACATGGCATTTTTTGAACATGTCCATCACGAATATAAAGCGAAGTGTGTTTACAAATATTCCCTCTTCCCTAAGGACGCATTATGAAAATATACATCATCATGGCGGCATTATTACTCAACGCTTGTGCATCAAATCAGAAAGTACAAGTGTGGGCCTCAGACTCAGAAATCAATCAAGAAAAAGATGACAAAACCCTTGAAAAAAAAGGGATATATGCCCATCCTTGCGGCCATATCAAAGTGCTCTCTGTCTCAAGCCTTCCTGCACCCAACACCCTAGAATACATTCAAGGCACCGAGCCTGTTTATGAATTTAACCGAAAGGGAAAAATACTCAATCAATGGTCAATGCCAGTAGATTCTTTTGTGAAAGGGGTCTTTGAAAAGAACATTCTTGTGTCTTTCGGGCTTAAATCTTTAATGATTTCAAACAACGGCGCTCTTTCTCCTTATCATCAAGAGATCCCAAGCTCAACATTAACCCAATGCCCCTCTTCAATAAAAGAACTCTTCAAGCCCTCAGAATACCTTCGTTGCACTCAACATATTGACTTAAAAACCAAAAAAATTCGTTATTTTGCGCATGAAAGTATCTGTACTTAAAAAACTGGCCATCCTCTTTGTTATCAAGGCAAGGACGCCTTCTCCTTTTTTATTTTCTGTTTCTCCTCTCTTTTTTCTTCCTGATTAAAAAATACACACACACCTTGTGATCGCCTTAACAAAATATTTTAAAAATATTCGCCTTCTTTATTTCAAAGGAGAATACTCAAATACACACATATATACCCAAGACATTTGACGTTGCGCGCCTGCGGAAAACGAGTGAAGGCCAATCACATAAGCTGACTTATGTGATTGGGCCTTCGAGCGCAGCCTACACCCACGCAGCTTCAAAGGCGACGGGCATAACGCCTTGCGACATCACAGGAAAATAATACCAATGAAAAAAGACAGTATTGAAACACTCTCCTCTTTAACGCGCACTTTACACTGGTGTGTCGCCATCGGTATTTTTGCGCTTCTGGGGGTTGGCGTTTATATGACAGATCAAAAAGACTACTCTCTTTATCCCATTCATAAGTCAGTCGGTTTTCTCTTTTTTTGGTTGATTTTGCTGCGTGTGTTCTGGCGAATGGTCAATGGCTGGCCTCGCCCTACGCTTGACTCTCACTTTTCAAAAAAAGAACATACCCTGTCTCTTATTGTCCATTGGACACTGATTTTATCCACGCTCCTCATGCCCATATCAGGGCTCTTAATGTCCTCCATGGGCGGGCATGGTATTTATGTTTTTGGACTTGAAATTTTTCCCAATAATCCAGACCCAAGCAACCTACAAAAAGTGCTCCCTTTAAATAGCATGCTAGCTGGAATGGGTAAAAACATGCATGACTGGGTCAGCTCTATTTTAATGGCCGCCATTGCATTGCATATTGCAGGGGTCTTAAAACATCACGTGATGGACAAAGACAGCACCTTAAAGCGCATGATGGGGATCCCTTCAAAATAAACCCGTCTGATATATGAAAAAAATCCCCCGCATCACGGGGGATTTTTATTTTCACGCTCTTTGAACGCGAGCCAAGGAGGCGGGATTTTCAAGTGTAAAGGCCTCCTCGCGGCTCACCCAAAGTGAAAAGATCAAACCGCCCTCTTCCCGTATTAATAACTGCCCGCCAGATGGTACAAGGTTAAACCAAAATGCAAATCATCCAGACTTGCGGGGCCTGTGTATTCCAAGGTGACAGGGGAAAAAGGAAGCAAAGTAAAACTTCCCTCATCAAAGCGCCCTTCTCCTGAGAATTCCGGATGAACATAAAAGGCGGGTTTATCCGTTGAAAGGGTCACAAAAAGAGCGCCGTTTTCTTCGAAGACGCTTGTTTGTATTTGCGCTTTGGGTAAAGGTAAACGCTTATAGACATCATCAAACCAGGTATTGCTCAAGGTTTTCCCGTCACATTCCATCACCACATGAAAAAAGCCTTGGTGTTGGCGCTCTGCTATCAAGGCCCTGTCAAATTCCCATACCTTTTGATTTCCATCGGCCTGCAGGCGTGCATAAAAAGGCCAGGTTTCAATGACTTCGCCGTTCCAATCAAACCAAGTCACCTGGCCTTTTGATTCTATTTCTCTGTGTTCGTCGTTAATCAGGTTTAAACCTAATGTCGTTTTATCCTCCATGAATACGGGCAATTGAGGAGCGAAAAAGCGCTTCGCATGGTAATGCAATTGCTTCCAACGCCCATTGTATTCAATACTCGACCAAGAGCTAACCGGCCAGCAATCATTTAATTGCCAATATAAAATGCCTCGACAAATGGGTTTGTTGGCACGCCAATATTCGCTGGCGGTTTTAATGGCCAAGGCTTGCTGAACTTGGCTGAGATACAGCATTTGAGCAAAATCAGCAGGAAAACGAAAATAACGGGTAAACATTTCCGTCATAATGCTGTTTCCTTTGCCATTTTTTTGGTGTTGCTCAAACGTTGGAGAGGTGACATTCCAATCTTCTTCTGGGGCAAAGGTTTTTACTGTGGGCAAAGAAGGCCAAGACTGATAACCAAATTCACTGCAAAAACGCGGCTTAATACCTTGATAAGCATCAAACGACTTCCCTGAATGCCAAACATCCCAAAAATGCATGTCTCCTTTATTGTCATCATGCCATGCATCCCCGAAATCCAACTCCCCATTGCAAGGCGAGCTTGCCCAAAAACGCCGGCTTGGATCTTGACGCGTCACCACCTCTTCTAAAGCGCGGTTTAAACGGTCGTAATTGACCACGTATTTTTCACGGTTTTTTCGGGACTCAGGGTACCAACCAATGGCCCCTATCACTTCATTGTCACCACACCAAAGGGCAATACAAGGATGCGATCGTAGACGAGAGACTTGCTCTGCAATTTCTTGTTTTACATCTTCAATAAATTCAGGGGTAGAAGGATACAAAGCACAAGAAAACATCAAATCTTGCCAAACCAACAAACCCAATTCATCGCACAAATCGTAAAAGGTATCTCGTTCATACATGCCCCCGCCCCACACACGGATCATGTTCATGTTGGCCGCTTTGGCATCATGAAGTAAGCGCCGATATTGCTCATGCGTTTGCTTGCCCGGCATCGCATCAGCCGGGATCCAATTCGCACCTTTGGCCATAATGGGCTTGCCATTGACCACAAAGGTCATGCTCGAGCCTTGTTCATCAGGGCGAGTGTCAACGTACAGCTCTCGAAGCCCAATGCGTTTTTCAATCTGCTGGCCGTCGAGTGAGAATGTGAAGCGGTAAAGAGGTTGCTTTCCATACCCAGCAGGCCACCAGCGCTCCGGATTTTCAATCAAGACCGTGTAATCTGTCTTCTCCCCTGTCATCGCCAAAGAGACACTGCGTCTTGTCTCATCGGGGAATACAAGGGAGACTTCCATGACAAGAGGCACATCTGAACGCAAAATTTGCGCTTTAATGTGCGCGCTGATTTTACAGGCGCCGCCCTCTTGCCAGTCCTGGGTGATCTGTACGTCTTCAAGGCGCGCAAGGTCCATCGCTTGTAAGCGTATGCTGTTATAAATGCCGCTCACCATCAAACAAATTCCCCAATCCCAGCCTGAGTGACACTGGGTTTTTCGCAGGGTGTTCATGTAAGGGATTTGGTTGTTTCCTTCTGCCCAAGGAATAGGAAAAGGCAGGGTTTGTGCTCGTCTTTTGGCTTCTAAATCGGCGCGCTTTAATCGAATTCGAACGCTGTTTTCCCCTTCAATAAGAACGGGTTTAATGTCTTTTCGGTAATAACGAAACATGTTACTGCACTGCTGCACAAGGGTGTTGTTGATTTCAATTTCAGCCAGGGTATCCACCATGGAAAGGAGCAAGTCAATTTCTTTGGCTTTTAAAAAATCAGCCGTGACGAAAAAGGTTCTTTCCAGAAACCATTCTTCTTCTCCCACCCATTGCACCAAAGATTCATTGCAGGCCACATAAGGGTCAGGAATAATATTTGCGTTGAGTAAAGCCGAATGCACATCACCCGGAAGGACTATCGGAACGCACAAAGAAGGGTCCGTAACAGAAGACAAGGACCATGTTCCATCCAATATCATTTGATTCATGCGCCCACCTCAAAGCAAGTTCCCTTACACAAAAATGAAAAGGGTGCCTTTATAATAAATAACCCTGAATTCAAGCTCAATCGACTCACAACTCACTCCAACCACAATAAATTACGACAAGATCACCACAGAATTCAGGGTGGCGTCGAGTCGCTTTTCGTTTCGCTAGCACTAAATTGTTAAAAAGCAAACACGAGTCAAAATTATAGGATTTTTAGATCTTAGGCCGCTCACAAACTTGAAAAAGAAATTCGACGTAAACGCCCAATAAAAACAAAAAAACAAGATGTAATCCCCCTCGCCTTTAAAGC
>CAMRBZ010000244.1 GCA_947040595.1 uncultured Enterovibrio sp.
TCTTTATCTTTATCTTTATCAAAATTCGCATATATTGAAGACATTATATTTAACAATCGCCTTTTCTCATTCATGAAAGAAAATAACTCTATATCATCTGAAGGAGTTATAGCAAATATTTCATAATTCATCATTTTTGAAATAAATCGCACTATTTTTTTATATTTTTTTGAGGTTTTATATAAATTTTCAAAATAAGAGCACATTTGGCCATCGAATTCGAGGAAATTCAAATACAAACGCTGAAACATAAGAGGGTCAACTGACTCTTTCTTTTGAAAATCAACAGTTTCTGACGAAATCAGATCTAAACTTGATATTTTTTTTCTTTTCTTTTTAATTTCATCCAATTCCTTATTTATTATTTTCAATAATTCAAAATCTATATTCCCATTTGCTAACAAATACCTTAATAATTGATATTTTGCTACATCGTCCTTTAATTTAGCCAATATAGTAAATAGTTTGTCTTTTGTGAGACTTCTAATTTCCTTCAGTTCAGTTATAAATTCGGAAAATTCTTTAGTTGAATCAATAAGCCTACCCAAGTCCTCAGACAAAGCTTTTTTTTCTTTTTTTTGAAATAAAGTTCGAGACATTGCCAATTCTTCAACCGAGTTTGAAATGCCGACATGAAGACTATTAATGTCAACATCTGAAGAATCGGAATTCATTTCATTTCGAGTTGGCAACATTGAAGAAATACGATTAATGGGTGATATCATATGAGTACCATGACTATTTATTCAATGAGTTCATCTGTATTAACAGGAATGTCTTTAACCTCTTTATTATAAAAGGCCTCTGATTGCAAATGGATAATTTTTCGTCTATCGAATTCAGAAGACGGATCCCTTATTATTTTCGGCTCAATCATGAACAAACGCATTACATTTGATGTTCGTTCAACATTCATCGAAAATAAATATTTAACAATAGGGATTTCTTTTAAAATGGGAATACCTTTCGTTGTATTGGATATTTCTTTTCTAACAAAACCACCTAAAAGTAGGGATTCAGAATTTTTAATTCTACCAATAGTTGATACCACACTCCGACGTACATTTGGTATTCCATCTATCAGTTCTGTTGTTTGATTTCCATCTTCAATTTCAACCATCATTTCAATATCATGACTAGATACATTATTTATTACGCGAGGAGTAACACTCAATATTGTGCCATAAGTTATTTCTTGTAATGCCACTTCTTTCTCGCCAAGCAGCCTTACGTAAATCGTTTCGTTTGTATCAATAACCGCAGGAGTATTGTCTTGTGTTATTAAAATGGGTCGCGATAAAACTTTAGCTTTTCGCTCAGTCTCTAATATGTTGACCTTTCCAACAAAATCTAATGCTTGATTTGAATTCATGATTATCTTTCCGCCATTGAGACCGAGGGAAAAGAAATCAGTTTTAATGGCCCCCTCTAAATTTGTTCCTATTTCTGACATTTCAGAAGAGTCAATATCAATAATCCATAAAGACAGTTGTATTTGCTCCCTTTCAATATCAATTTCTTTTATCATCGTTCCTAAATTCATGACGTCGTTAGGGTTTCCTTTTAAATACAAGGAATTATTTAACGGGTCAGCGACGATAGTAACAGAAGTATTTGTTTCATTTGTAACCAATTTCGTCAGAACAGATAAAGCCCCCTCAACAACTTTTTTTTCACCTCGAATATGATATTGCATATCTGAAACAAATCTATTCTTTAAATGGAACGCTTTAATTACATCAGGAACAGGTCCAGAGGAGGGCAAATTTGGATCTGGTTTTATTCCATTATAAAAAGCACTCACCGCATCACGGACAACTTTTACATACATCGGAGCTCCAGAAACAAATGCAGCTCCTTTTGTATATCTTATCGGATAACTATTATCGTAAAGTCTTGCTAATTTAAGGTATGAGATAATGTCGTTAAAATCCGCTTCTGTAGTTATCTGAACGAATTCACTTTTCAATTCATCTGATGAATAAATGTACAATGCAGTACCTGTATTATAAGTAATTAAGTTGGTTTTTTTTGCAACCTCCTCAATTGCTTTATAGGGATCTTTTAAGTTTATATCTCCAGTAATTCTGAATAATTCAGCTTTTTTACTTACTATAATTGGTTTTCCCATTGCGGTGGAAACACCACTAAAAAAATCAGTAATCAACGTATCATTTAAAAGAATATCATTAGCAGAAGCTTCTGTGTTAATGAATAAACTAGAAAATATAACGAAAGAACACGTTACTATAAATCGACTACATAACATACATTTGCCATTAAATCCTTAACAGCCTCAAGTAATAAGAGGCTAGAACCCTTTAATTTAATAACGATATAATTATCATCCCTTTCTATATCAATATCAATCCCACCAGAATATTTAACGTATACGCCTGTTACTACAATTTCATTTTCATTGCATCGATCATACTTAAATGTTTTTTCCTGCAAAGTTTTATTTCCATAATAATATTTTCGTTCATAATAGAAAAGTCAATTGTTTTGATTGTTCCTTTATATCTAACAACTAAAAGACTTTCGCCCAATCCCTCATCAAAATCCACGTCAAAAACATCTTCATAAATATAAAAAAAATCAGGTGAGCCTGTTGAAATTGAAATTAAACCCAAATCAATATCATCCAGAATATCAAGTTCATTCCCAATAATTTCAGTAATGAAATCTTCTTGCAATTTAAGCTTCGGTACGAGACGAAAAACTGATTTCTCTATTTCTGAATACATATTATCTAAAGCAACTCGGCTGGCCTCTGAAAGAATACTTTTATATGCATCTAAAATTATTTTTTTTTCTTTCCTACATTCCATTATCTCTTTTTTTCGAGTTATTTCCATTAGCCTAGCCAACAATCTCGCGTTTGATTTATACAAATCACTGATTGTTTTTTTTAGATTAAATGATTTAACTCCAATATTCCTCAACATAACTCGCTATTTCTTCTTGAATTAAGACTCGATTGAAATCACTCATCGGAGAAATTTCCTGTACTCTTTCTAATGAATAAGATAAAAGCCTATTTATCTCCAACTCTGAGATATATTCATTTTCAAATAGCCAATTTGAGACTAAATCAAATGTATTACTTGAATATGAAAAGTCTCGCAAAGGAACATATTTATAATAAATTCGCATGACTTCAGATCTTGGAACAATTTTTATTTCATTCATATAATTAGATGCAAGACCTCCCTGTGTATTCATCACAGATAAAATGTTTACAAACTCTTTTAATACAAGCCCTTCCAATCCTGAAAAATTAGCGACACTGAACTTATCTTCGAATTCAATCCATTGAATTTCGTTTGACTTATCAATGTTAAAACCTTTCATTTTTAGCTTACAAGATTCTGTAACATGTTGTGATGGATTCTGTAATATCTTTGAAAACAATACACTATTATTTCTTTTTGTGTTTCCTATCATAAATAAACACAACCAATGATATAGTTAGCGTGAGAAATAGAAAAGCCAATATGTATATGTATTTGTTTGTATCAGATTCATTAACTAAATCTTTTGTTATTGGCGTGTACTGCTTCTTAAATGTACTGACCGAAACGTTGTTATAGCTAACGTCTGGATTAGCATTAACAACAATTGCTTTTATTTGTTCAATGAAATTTGAATCTACATTCAAAGGTGATTGATAGACAATAACAATTGATGCCTTATTGTTTGCCGAGGATTTCATTTCTGTTGCATAAGCTAAATCTACACTTGCAGAGATAACACCCGGAACAGTTTCTATTGTCTTTTTTAAATTATTTGCAACACCGTAAATTAATCTGTTTTTTTCTGCAAAAGGGCTTGAAACTAACTCTCCTGCAGGGAATAAATCTTGAATATCAATCTCGGGTTTTCCTGGTAACTCATAATAACTTAACAAACTTATAGCTTTTAGCCTGTCTTTATCTAAAACTCTAATTGTATACCCATCTTTCGATTTAACGGATTTTGCTAATATACCATTTTGAATTAATATTGATTCAATTTTTATTGACTCTCTTATTACTACGTTATCAACAATATCCGTATAACAACCAGATAAGAAAACAAGAAGACATAAAGCAACAATTTTATTCCTCACGACTTCACCAAAGTGTCCACGGTTCGCACTGCGCTTTGTGCAACTTTAGAAACAAGTTCAATTGTCACTTGATAATCGGCAATCATCGCCTGAACTTTTTGTAATGCTGCTGGATCTGAAATCAATATCGGATTATTTAAAGAGCTAATTATTTGATCTTTTACTTTTTGCATATCAGAAATCCGGTTAGATAAAGCACCGATTATGACTCCATCTATCGTACCTACAGTATTCTCATCATTGTTAATTTTATTTATTGAAAGAACACTTCGTTCATCTACAGCGGAAATTTGCATTATTGTGCATTCCTAACAATCGTAAGATCTAAATCTCTCAAAGTTTTAACTAAACCACTCACGAAATTCTTAAATACGTTATAATCGGCACTTGCTGCTTGATAAGTAGCTAATGCGCCAGGATCTGAAGGATTATCTTGCACATTTTGAAGAGCATTCTCATATTCTGACTGCAATGCAGCTAATGCAACTTTATAATGTTCAACAACATCAGTCAATGTTCCTGCATTGCCTGGCAATTCTGAGTCGTACGACGATGGTGGTGTTATATTCATATCAAATTACCTCAAAAAATCAATTAAAAATCAATTAAAA
>CAMRBZ010000245.1 GCA_947040595.1 uncultured Enterovibrio sp.
TAAAAGAAAAATCGAGTCAAAATATAGGCAAGGCTTCTGAGGGCGAAATGGCTTTTATGGCCGGTATCCCAACCACGGATGTAATGATTAATGAGCTTTGGATCCAAGGGTATCGTTTAGGAAAGGTGGAAGCTAATCTCATCAAAACGCATCAAAAACTGACCTTGTCGAATTTATTTATAGGAAGTGGGGATACAAAATTACAGGCAAGAGGTTTTTGGGAAATGGATGCTCAAGGTATTCATCATACCGTATTTGATTTTGATATCGAAGGCGAGAACAGCAGTGATCTCATGGGCCGTTTTGCGGTTGCTGAAGG
Organism: uncultured Enterovibrio sp.; assembly: GCA_947040595.1. Classification (GTDB taxonomy): domain Bacteria; phylum Pseudomonadota; class Gammaproteobacteria; order Enterobacterales; family Vibrionaceae; genus Enterovibrio. The sequence goes on from CAMRBZ010000245.1 coordinate 320, forward strand.
CATTCAAGATGCGCGTTTTATGACGAAAGCAAACTTGGCGTTTGTCGGTCCTCCTTGGGATATCAAGCTTGAAACCTTGAATTCAAACATTGAGACGCGCTTAGAAAAAGGCTATGTCAGCGGAGTGGGTGGCGTTGGACGTTTGCTTGGGCTTTTCAGTTTAGACTCTATTCTTCGCAAAATTAAATTCGATTTCTCAGGTGTTTTTGAAGACGGTTTGGCTTTTGACTCTATCAGTGGAAACGCCACGATAAAGGAAGGGGTGCTTGTGACGGACAATATTGTGATGAAAGCTTTAGCCGGAGATATGTACATTAAAGGCATTGCTAATTTACCTCAAAATACGGTCAATGCAGATGTTCGTTTTATCCCTGACTTAACTTCGGGGATTCCTGTTTTTACCGCTTTTGCTGTCGCGCCACAAACGGCTTTGTATGTGCTGGCCTTGACCACGGTGATTTCTCCTGTTGTGGATGTTTTCACTCAAGTTCGATATAAGGTATCAGGGGCAATTGATAACCCTGTTGTGAATGAAGTCTCTCGCAGTAGCGGTGAACTTATTTTGCCCGAAAAAGCGACTCAAAAATTGCGTTCAGAACAAAAAGAGAAGGCAAAACAATGAGCTTGATGGGGTTAATTCAAATGAATTCAGGGGCCAATGTCGCTGAAAACATGATCTTTTTAAAAGAGCAATTGAAGACATTAAAAAAACAAGGCGCTCAGTTGGTGGTTACCCCTGAAAATACCCTGATCTTTGCCACGAAAAAAGACTATGCATTTTATGCAGAATCTTTGGGTTCTGGGCCTTTGCAAGATGAACTTTCTGAATGTGTGAAAGGCTTGGGGTTGTGGTTGATCCTGGGCTCGTTTCCAATACGTAATGACGATGGGACGATAAGCTCCACTTGTTTGGTTTTTGATGACAAAGGGGCGCTTTACGCTTTTTATAAAAAACTCCATCTTTTTGATGTGTCGGTTTCAGATGAGCACGGCGCTTATCGAGAGTCTGATATTTTTAAAGCGGGTGAAGCCTTCTCCTTGGTGGAGACGCCATTTGGAAAAATCGGCCTGTCTATTTGTTATGATCTGCGTTTTCCTTTGCTTTATTCCATGCTTCGGGAAGAAGGGGCTGATATTATTGTCGTTCCCGCCGCTTTTACAAAAGTAACGGGTTTGGCGCATTGGGAAGTTTTACTCAGAGCCAGAGCCATAGAGACACAATGTTGGGTCTTGGCGCCGGGACAATGTGGTCGACACAGTGAAGGGCGTGAAACTTATGGCCATTCAATGATCCTGGATCCTTGGGGAGGCATTGCGTCTCAGCTTGAAGACCAACCGGGTCTGCTTTTGTCGAAGATAAACGTGGAAAAAAACAAAAGAATACGAAATAAGATGCCAACATCATACCAGAGTCGCTTTCAATGTCGGCTGAAATAAAACCGATTTATGTCTACTCTGAGGGCATTGAAGCAAGGCACTTTCCATCTTTATGGGCTCCTGCCGTAAGCGTTGCAGGGTTTTTATTTTTTAAGCGTTAAAGAGCACGATATTCATGAGTCTTGAACACGTCGAACAAACCATGTTGCATCTTTCAGGTGTAAGTAAAAATCAACTGAGTCAAGTCTTAGAGCATTTGGCAGCCAGACATATCGACTACGGCGATGTCTATTTTCAATCCTGCTGGCATGAGTCATTGGTATTGGAAGACAGCATCATTAAAGATGGATCTTTTAATATTGACAGAGGGGTTGGGGTTCGGGCTATCAGTGGTGATAAAACGGGCTTTGCCTATTCTGATCAAATCAATGCTGACGCTTTGATACAAAGCGCAACTGCAGCGCGAGGCATTGCAGGACAGGGCGGTTCTTTAAAAGTAGCGGCTTTTTCTTCTCGTCAAACCCCTCTTATTTATCAGCCGATTGATCCTTTGCAAAGCATGACGAAGGAAGAGAAAATTGCGCTTTTAAAAGAAATTGATGTTTATATTCGCGCAAAAGAGCCCTTGATTCAGGAAGTTTCAGTCAGTCTTTCTGGGGTGTATGAACAAGTTTTAATTGCTGCAACTGACGGAACGTACGCTGCTGATATTCGCCCTTTGGTGCGCCTTTCTATCAGTGTATTGGTTGAAAATAAAGGCCAACGCGAGCGGGGCTCTTCTGGTGGCGGTGGTCGTTTTGGTTATCAATATTTTGTTACTGAAAATGACGGTAAATCCATTGCGTTTCAGTATGCAGATGAAGCTGTGCGTCAGGCGATAGTGAATTTACACGCTAAACCTGCGCCAGCAGGAACCATGCCTGTTGTGCTGGGGCCGGGTTGGCCGGGTGTTTTATTACATGAAGCAGTCGGGCATGGCCTAGAAGGAGACTTTAACCGTAAAGAATCTTCTGTTTTTACGGGACAAATCGGTAATAAAGTCACTTCTTCTCTTTGTACGATTGTTGATGATGGCACGCTAAAAGATCGTCGTGGCTCAATCAATGTGGATGATGAAGGGGTTCCAGGGCAATACAATGTGTTGATTCAAGATGGGATCCTTAAAAGTTACATGCAAGATAAGCACAATGCGCGTTTAATGGGTGTGAACCCGACGGGCAATGGGCGCCGTGAGTCTTATGCACATTTGCCTATGCCCCGCATGACAAACACGTACATGCTCCCAGGAGAAAGTACAGCTGAAGAGATCATTTCCAGTGTGGAATATGGCCTTTATGCCCCCAATTTTGCGGGTGGGCAAGTGGATATCACCTCGGGTAAATTTGTCTTCTCAACGAGCGAAGCCTACCTTATTGAAAATGGGAAAGTGACCACAGCGGTAAAAGGCGCCACCTTGATAGGAAGCGGTCTTGAAGCCATGGGGCAGGTTTCTATGGTTGGCAACGATCTCAAATTAGACTGTGGCGTGGGCGTGTGCGGGAAAGCAGGACAAAGCATGCCTGTTGGTGTGGGTCAACCGACGCTTAAGCTCGATGCTATGACGGTGGGCGGAACGGAATAACTTTTTCTTCTTTCTCTGTGTCGATATAAAGCCAGAATATTCTGGCTTTTTTTATACCCGTTACCTTTGAACCTGGGTGGGTTCAAATGGACCGCGCTATGAAACACAAAGCGGTTTTTATTTAGGTGAGAAAGAAGGCGATTCAGAAGCGGATGGATATGTTTCTCCTCTAAACGACAACATTTTGGGTTTGTCGGATGAAGATGGGGGTGGTTTTGTCACCGCTCTTGAAGTCGATGAAACGGCATTGATTTCTATTAAGGCATCAAGAGTGGGTCATCTTTACATTAATGAGGGGGCTGACATCCAAAATGTGATGTCTATGCCATATGAACCTTTTATGTTTTCGATCCCGGGGCCTTATGTTCGGGATGGGCTTTGGATTAATCCGGGTCGCAATTTAGAAGTGCACTTGAGCGCTCATGCCCAGACTTAAAAATTTGATCCTCATTGGTTCGGCTGGTGGTCAGACTCAAGCCGCATCGCTATAAATCGTTATTTTAAGACCTCTTCAAATCATCCTTGGGCTTTGCTTATCAAGGATGAATGGAAGTGGCCACGGGAGCATGTAGACATTCTTGATGCTTATCCTGATTTTGCGGGTTTTGCTGAAACAGGTGGGGAAAATAACACGCTCTGGTACAAAACTGACAAGGCGGTCGCGGGTCAATATTATTCACCAAAGGAGTAAATCACCGTGCATCATTTTTTGTCTCTTTTTGTAATACTCTTTTTACTTCAGGTATGTGCTGAAGGTGACGACACTGAAATGCAAGAGATTAATGTGCCTGATGAGGTGATTTTTCCGATAAATCCTCCATCAGGCAACACAAGCTCAAGCCACACTCCTGCGTTTTTGGTTGGTAGCTCGGGTGGAGGTCAACTTTCCTCCGACAATCTCAAGCTCTGCTAGCACAATGAACACCACGATAGTACCGGATAATTTTTCATACAGCCTTTTTCTGTGGACAAACATTTTACTCTTGATATTCGGGCCTATTCAAACTCTCCTGCATATGTGTCAATTTATAGTGCGTTCAGTGAAAATGATAATGGAAGCTTTAATGCACACTACAAGAGTCGGATCATTTCTGCTTCTTTAGAAAATGGACACGCCATGCTGAATTAGGTCTCCTCAGAAGATCAATATTATGTGCCTGTGGAGGTTTGGTTCTATGGGAATACAGCTCCTCTTCAAAAACGCATTCCGAACACTGACACGGATTGGATTTGGTAGGCTTTATACACCTTCTCTTTGAAGCTGCTTGGGTGTTGACGGGCATCGTTCAATCCCATGACAGAGTGCCCTTATGCTCAAGGGCGTCACTGGCTTTTCGTCTGTATCGAACTTCAAGTGTTTTGAGTTAAACAGGAAAGAAGACTGCTTTATTTTTT
>CAMRBZ010000246.1 GCA_947040595.1 uncultured Enterovibrio sp.
TTATTCTTATCGAGCCTCTCTTCTTTGGCGTAAAAAAGAAAGCGGTTGATATGCCTCTGCATAGTTGTGGGATCATAGAGACTGCGCATGTTTATAATATATCGAGAACAAGGATTTTAAAGACATTAAAAAAAGAAAAAAACCGCTTTCAGCTCAATCCTCATTTCTTCTCTGATCATTCATAAAACAGGGCTATACCCAAAGGAATTGAAGATGCGCGCTTTCGGCAAGTGAGTGACCCCCCTGAGCATAGATGGACTATGTGATTGGATTGAGCGAAGCCAACACCCACGCAACGTCAAAGGCGACGGATATAAAAGCCAGAGTAAAACAGGTCTGCAACAAAGCACAGACAGATGAACAATGATCATTTGTGGGAAAAAATCAAACCAACGTAGCCTATCTCACACGGTCTGCCATAAAACAAATACGCTCCCTCCATCGGGCCAATCACAGAATAGATCTATACCCGTAGCCTTTGAAGTTGCGTGGTTGTTGGCTTCGCTCTCTCAGCCCAATCACATAGTACCTCTATGCTCAGGGGCTTCGCTCGCTTGCCGCCTACACGCATCTTCAATTCCTTTGGGTATATGTTCAAGGCCTTCACTCGTTTACTGACGACACGCATCTTCAAGTGTCTTGGGTATAATCAACAGTGCGGACAGTTTTCATAAGCAATTAAATTTAGATGATTTTGATTTTGATTTTAGGATGAAAATTCATTATATTATTTAATAATCAACACCTTAAAACTCATAGAGTTCACTAAGCTCAAAAAGTGTCCGAAGTATTGTTAATCCATCATTCTTCACCTAACCTCGGTATTTTAAAATTTAATGCTGAAACTAAAATTGAAAAGCAAATTTTTCACCTAAGGCAACGCAAAAACATGGATTTATAGACACCTTCTTATCGAGATGCCTATAAACAAATATTATTTTCCTATGTCTGGAACCTCGGATTAATGCCGTTGAATGTGGAATTGGCATTCATGAGAAAATATAGACTTGAGCCACTACCATTTATTTTTATTCACCTGATGAGTAGCCGAATTTTATACAATTCACATTTATAGGACGATAAAAATACGTTCATACGGTCGCCCTGCTTATCATAAAGATGTTTAATTATTTAAAAATGGTCTAGGGAATGGTTACATCAGAGCGTTTAATTATGACTTCGCAGTCTTCTTTCTTTAATAAAAGAACACCATCATTACCTGTAATTTCAGAAGCATACCCTTTCGGCATTATCGTTCCATCTTTCCTAAGTATATTACGCAGTGGAATGCTATGTATTTTACCAATATATCCTACAACATCCCCAACAAAAGCTGGCATAGTCTGATATAATTTACGCGAAAGAATATCTAATAAACTCCCAGTAATGACACCGGAATGCGAAGTTAATAAATTATTTTTAAACAATCCTCTAATCTCATTTGTTGTTTTTTCTATTTTATATATTGTGCAACCTGAAAAACAGGAATTTAATCTCACGGTTGAATTAGAAGGCAACTCAAATGATTTTAATATATCAACTAATTCGTCAGATGTGAGGGTTATATCTCCGATTGTTATCGTATCCATTCCAGAACCTTCGGAAGAATTACCATGACCTTCAATGACAATAACAGGGTTTTTGTAGGAAATAGAGCCAAGTCCTATCATGGATCCTTCCTCACTAAAATAATATTGCTTGAATTTTGAAATAGATTGCTGCAAATTTACATCAGAGATGTTAGGATTAAATTTTTCTATTAATTTCTTTAAAATACCAATGGATTCCTTTTTAAAGATGTTCAATTCATCACTACTTTTGAAAACAAGTTTTGTTTTTTCAGATAGATTATAAAGGTGTCGAAAAGCAAAAAATACATATGCTGATAATACCGATTCATTTTCTAAATCAATGGCAATTATCATGTGTCTGGCAATTGGGTTCTTCGGACTCCAAATCGCTTCTATAACCCATTGAAGAGTATTCGGATCTACAGCGCCAAATGGCATTTCTTTTAACAGAGGATGAGCGGAAACCAAATACTCAACAATATCAACACCATAAGTACTTTCAACGGACTCAAGCAACTCTTCGTATACTTCAATGTCCGGATTCAGCCCTAATTGAATTAATTCAGTTTTAAGATCCTCACTATTACAAGGCTTAATAAGACCAGCATTAGCCAACCCCATTAAAGATAATAAAAAAACAAAAAATATTGATTTAAGTTGCATTTCGCCACAAAATTAAATAGAAAAACATATTTTACATTATATCCTAGATATAAAACAAATTGATACCGAACTTACAAGAACATCTTCATAATTAATAACTCAATGTAAACCAGATTATTACAACTCCTTATTTATCAAAAGCTTGAAGCCTTACCTTTCTTCTCTATATTTTATTTGGATTTCTTATTTTACAGCCATTAAAGCCTCCTAGTTATCTAATTTTAAAATAAATTCAGTTAAATGTATTAGCATTTTGCATGGATATCAATCTCAAATTCAACGGCATTAATAAAGGCCAATAAGAATATCATGCATCAATCTCCTCTTTGAAAAACAAATTATAGGTCGCGTTAATCGATTAATGCTGGCGTTATACAATAAGTGCCACAGAGAAGCATTTGATTTGTAAGAGCCTGTTCATTATTTATATGAATAACAAAGCGGAAAACCAATTTATTTTTGACTTCAAATAGCTCCCTCATTTATCAGTATGTTGCAGATCGTCACTGCTGCATTTTTTGTTTTTGAAGATTATTTCGATATAGCGCTCTTATTTACAACCTTCTGATTTGATTGAGAGACTGATTTTAAATTCATTTCAAATGCTCTATCAGCCTATTTCATTATTGAGTGTGATGAGAAACGTATACTCCAATGATATTACGCGGGAGCAATTTAAATTTATTTTGCCTTTCCTTGAAAAGACAAGAAAGACAACGACACCTCAAATAATTGATCTTTATGAAGTGTTCTGTGCACTTTTATACCGGCTTAAAAGCGGTTGCCAATGGCGAATGATCCCACATGATTTCCCCAAATGGCGAACCGTATATTCCTATTTTCAAATCAAGAGTTTGCTCCAAAAAAATGAGCCCAGTATTTTGGAGCAAGCTTTGAAAAAAGTGTACGAAATCCGCTGGGAAGATTCTAGAAAAAACAAAACAATCTTTATTATTCTTGCTGCTCAGAGAGTTAAAAACACCGATACAACGGAACAGAAAGGCGATGATACGGGGAAAAAAGTCTCTGGTATTACGACGTCTCGCGGTAGATACACAAGGATTACTCCATGCTATAGCGCTAACAACAGCAGATGTTATAGACAGGAAAGGTGCATTGAAAGCTTTCAAAAATCACTATGAAACGCCTTGTGAAGTAACGTCCGTTTTGGTCGATGGGGCTTATAGTGGGCAGATATTTTCGGATGGAACAATGGAAATATTAAGTGCGTCTGTAGAGGTGGCGAAGAGAAATAGAAGTGCATATTTTTGCTGTGATCTCTCAACGCTGGCAAGGCAAGCGCATTACAAAAAATGAACAGTTTTCGCTCAGAAAATAGACCACCATATTCTTTCTTTGTATTAACTAGATTATAGCGAGCATGATTACCAATAAATAAGCTTCGATAACCAACAAATTAAAATCAAGCAAATTACATGTGATTTGTTTTTGTACAAAAAATGATGTCAAGATGATCTTGCCGTGTCAACGCTGGGCTGTTGAGCGTTCTTTTGGTTGATTAGAAAAATGTCGTCGATTATGGAAAAACTGTGAACGTAAATTAAATACACCTCTTCAATTCGTTAATCTCGCTTTTTTGGTTCTTCTTTTGAGAAAAGGGTGAGCCTGTCATTAAGTATGCATACAAAAATAAATTCAAGTTTACGCATTCATTTTTTATCCTATACCCAAGACACTTGAAGATGCGCGCTTGCGGCAAACAAGTGAAGGCCCTTAGAGACATAGAGAACGCACGAACCTGCTGTAAAAAATATATTTCTTGCTATAACACGATCTATCATCACACTGCTTTAGGGGGCTTTACCGCTGAACAAGTTTTTACCTGAGAGTTTGAAAGCATAGGAAAAATCAAACAACAATCTTTAGATACACAATATTTATTGCATCCTGCACGCTTTGTGAAAGCCCCTACCAAGGTCGCGATGCCAGAAGAGCATGTCTACATCAATCCAATCATTTCAGAAAACGGAGAAATAGAACAAAAAACAGGCGTTAATTTACCTACATTAAAAAGAGCGAAACAAGTTTAATTAAAACGATTATTGTTTAATATAGGTTGATTCATTCCGCATTCTGGACAATGAATTTTTTGATAAATTGTCATATCGGCACGATACAATAAAAACCTAAATCACATATAAGAACCACTACCCAACGGCAATTTAGCCACCCTCCCCCCTTTTTTTCCGGATGAACCTAAATTCCAACTCATTTAAGCGACATTTCGCACATGGAAAAATAATATTGATTTCCAGGCATTTTTATAACACCTTATCTATAAATCCCTATCTTCGCGTGACACTAGGTGAAAAATTCGCATTGCAATTTTGATTTCAACCTCGGATTTTAAAAAATCGAGGTTAGGTGCGGAACGAAGGATTTAAAGAAGGACATTATTCTTTTCATCAAAAGAAAACAAAAACAAAGCCTTAAG
>CAMRBZ010000247.1 GCA_947040595.1 uncultured Enterovibrio sp.
ATTATATTTTCAATTGAGATACGTCAGATAAAACCCAGGCACTGGGGTGTTTATCAAAACCAATTTTCGGATAATATTCTTCAGCAAGCGGCGCGGCAATTAAGATAAGTTTGCATTCAGGGCTTAAGGCTTGTTTGGTATGGAATATAAGCTGCTTTCCAATCCCTGCTGATTGAATATTTTCATCAACAGCCAAATCAGATAAATAACAACAAAAGTGAAAATCAGTGACTGAGCGCGCAATCCCTACCAAATGCGTTTTATCCCACGCGGTAATGATCAAATTCGCATTATCAAGCATGCCTTTTATTGCAGTTAAATTATCCGTTGGTCTTCGCGGCCCTAGAGATGTTTTTTCTATTAATTCAATAAATTGTTCTGGGGTGATGTCTTGGTTCGTTTTGTATGTTATGCCCATAATATCGCCTTACTCATCGTGAAATAAACTGGATTTTAAGATCCCATATACCCAAGGTTATTGAGCTTGCGTACCTGCGGCAAGTGACTGAAGCCCTTGAGCATGTGATTGGGCTAAACGAGCATAGCCAACACCCAGGCCGCTTCAAAGGCGAGGGGTATATCAATCGGTCTTCTTGCTTGCAGTACATTTTTCCAGTAATTATACCCAAGGTTATTGAGGTTGCGCGCCTGAGGCAAGTGAATGATGCCCTTAAGCATAAACCGACTATTCGATTGGGCAGAACGAATGCAGCCAACACCCAGGCAAGGTCAAAATCGAGGGGTCTAAATTATTGACTGACATATTCAACCACGGTTAAACCAAAGCCCGATAAAGCGTGATATCGCTTATTTTCAGAAGACATTAAACGCATTTGTTTAATCCCTAAATCAGCCAAAATTTGTGAGCCGACGCCAACACGGTGAGTGCTTAGTTTCTCGTTTATCTTGATTGACTGGCCTTTGTCTTGCGCTTCAAAGCTTCGTATCTTGTTGATAAGTGCCTCGGTCGACTCTTCTTTCCCTATCAACAATAAAACACCGCCTTCTTCTTGGACTCGAATCATGGCCGCACCCAATGACCAACTTCTTTTTGTATTTCGGTCCGAATGCAAGAGATCCGTAAAGGTGTCTTGTAGATGCGCGCGCACAAGCGTCGGTGCGTCTGAGATCACCCCTTTGCAAAGGGCATAATGAAGCCTATTTTCAATGGTGTCTCGATACGTTATCAGGTTAAATTCACCGTATTCCGTAGGCAAGCAGCATTCAGCGATGCGTTCAATCGTACTTTCGTTGTGATTACGAAATTCAATCAGATCGCTGATGGTGCCCAATTTTATACCGTGTTTTTGCGCAAAAATTTCTAAATCAGGGCGCCGTGCCATGGTGCCGTCATCATTGAGAATTTCAACAATCACGGAGGCGGGGGTATAACCCGCTAAACGCGCCAAATCACAGCCCGCTTCCGTATGCCCCGCGCGTACTAATACGCCGCCATTTTGTGCCATCAAAGGAAAAATATGCCCGGGCTGAACTAAATCAGAGGCAAGGGCTTCAGACGAAACCGCGGCAAGGACGGTACAGGCTCTGTCTGCGGCAGAGATCCCTGTCGTGACCCCTTTTGCCGCTTCAATGGACACAGTAAATGCCGTCGAAAATTGGGCATTGTTCTCTTGCACCATCAAGGGCAAGGCCAAACGCTGACATCGCTCTTTGGTCAAGGTTAAGCAAATAAGACCCCGCCCATGCTTTGCCATAAAATTAATGGCTTCAGGTGTAATTTTTTCAGCGGCAATAATAAGATCGCCTTCGTTTTCTCTGTCTTCATCATCCATCAAGATCACCATTTTTCCTTGACGGATCTCTTCTATGATCTCTGCTGCGTGACTGATGGCCATTGTGCTTCCCTTATTCATTTATTTTATGAAACCGAAATCCGCGAGTTTTTCTAAGGTCAATCCCGTGTCTTTCGTTGAGATTGCCGCGCGCTCTCCCATCAAGATGCGCTCTAAATAACGCGCAACCAAATCCACTTCGATGTTCACGGAAAATCCAACATCCATACTTTCAATACTGGTTTCTTGTAGGGTATGCGGCACAATGGTCAACTTAAAACGAGGACCGTCAACCGCATTGATGGTCAGGCTAATGCCGTCCACCGTCACAGAGCCTTTTTCTGCCAAATATTTCGCTAAATGGGCGGGAGCTTCAAGCCAAAATTCAATGGCACGTCCAAGCGGCGCCCTTGAAACAACGTGCGCAACCCCATCCACATGCCCTGAAACCATATGTCCACCAAAACGACTGCTTGCCAGCATGGCCTTTTCTAAATTAACCGCTTGCCCCACTTTATAATGAGAAAAAGCAGTGCAATTTAACGTTTCCAAAGAAAGATCAGCCACATACCCTTTTCCGGTTAACGCCACAACCGTCAAACACACCCCGTTGGTTGCAATGCTGTCACCCAATGTCACGTCAGAGAGATCCAATTTTCCAGAGTCAACCGTCAATGCGATGTCTTCGCCTTTTCGTGTCATTTTTACAATCTGACCCACGGCTTCAATAATGCCAGTGAACATCTTATTTTCCATTAAGTTAGAGTTTTTTCAATTTGCTTCGTATCGTGCTTTTTGTCAAACGAAACCGCACATCGTCTCCGAGAGGTCGCATGTCGTTAAAAACAAAGCGAGGCGCGTCATCAAGCAAGGTCAGACCCGTGAAATTCATTAAAGGACGGCTGTCTGCCCCCAAAAGCAAAGGCGCTTGATAAACAATCAGCTCATCCACTAAATCTTCTTTTATTAGGTTCCCCGCAAGGGTCGCCCCGGCTTCAACCCAAATGTGATAAACACCTTTTTCAGCCAGAACACGCAAAAGCGCACTTAAATCAAAACGCCCTTCGCTGTGCCCTATTTTGATAACCTCAACATGGCTTTTTTCGTTTTGATATAAAAAAGAGCCCGTGTCTTTTTGCGTTAAAATTAAAATATCCCCAGGCAAAGAAAAAAGCCTCGCCGAGGGGGGGATTTTACCTTGTGCATCTAAAATAACCCTCAAAGGCTGACGCAGGGTCTCTTTTGGGTATTTGGCTTGAATGTGGCTTGGCAGTTGTTCCCAGCGTACATTTAAAGAAGGATTGTCATCGAGGACCGTTTGGCTTGTAGAAAGAACCGCCCCCGCTTGCGCTCGAAATACCTGCACATCTTCGCGCGCTTTTGGGCTGGTTATCCATTGACTTTGCCCATTTTTAAGGGCCGTTCGCCCATCAAGGCTTCCCGCCAATTTAAGCTGAACATAAGGAAGGCCTGTTTTCATTTTTTTAATGAATGGCCGATTTAATGCCTCGGCCTCTTCTTGCAATAAACCCACATCCACCACAATACCCGCATTTCGAAGACGCTCAATGCCCTTTCCCGCCACATTTGGATTCGGATCCGTCATGGCGCACACGACGCGGTGCACTTTTGCAGCAATCAAAGCATCCGCACAAGGGGGGGTGCGTCCAAAATGAGAGCAAGGCTCAAGAGTGACGTAAACCGTTGCCCCCTTGGCTTTTTCTTTGGCTTGACGCAAGGCGTGAATTTCAGCATGAGGCTCTCCTGCTCGCACATGAAACCCCTCTCCAATCACCCGGTCTTCTTGGGTTATAAGGCAGCCTACATTTGGATTTGGAAAGGTGGTAAAAATCCCTCCTTTGGCTAATTCAATGGCTGCTTGCATCATTTGAACATCAAAAAGTGAAAACATATTGCGCCTTATTTTTCAAGCCGAGCAATCACGTCGCCAAAATCTCTAATATCTTCAAAACTATGATAAACCGACGCAAAACGAATATAAGCCACCTTATCCAACTCTTTAAGGGCGTCCATCACTAAATTCCCGACCAAACTCGACGAAATTTCGCGCTCTCCTGTGCCTCGGATTTTTGATTTAATCATATTGATGGCTTTTTCTATGTCATCCATATTGACTGGACGTTTTTCAAGGGCCCGCTGGATCCCCCCCCGTAATTTCTCATCATTAAATGGCTCTCTATTGCCATTGGTTTTGATAACGCGCGGCATCAGAAGTTCTGCGATTTCAAAGGTCGTATATCGCTCACAACATGCCAAGCACTGACGACGACGACGCACTTGATGTCCGTCTGCGACCAAGCGTGAGTCAATGACTTTCGTATCATTCGCACTACAAAATGGACAGTGCATCTCGCCTCCTTAAAACAGTAGGTTCACAGTGTATCTTATTTCCGTGTTCGGGTATGCGCTTCACTTACTCTATTCGACACAAAAAATCGCCGTCCTATACCCCTCGCCTTTAAAGCGGCATGGGTGTTGGCCAGGCTCGTCATTACTGAGTCCATCGATGCTGAGGGGCTTCGCTTGCAGCAAGCGCGCCGCTTTAATTCCTTTAGGTACATGGTCAAAATCTGAAAGCCCATGGCGTTTATTTGCCTCCATATCCCTTGTTACCCTGCCCGTGAAGTCGTGATTATTTTGCTGACCAATACCAATCTCATTAAATATTTGATCATTCTTGCTTGTTAAAATCACCGATAACATCGTTATGCATTGCTCAATGAGAATAACGCGTTATCGACAATTCACGCTTTTTCTCAGTGATTGTTCCGCCGTAATTTCTGACTAACGGCCTGAATGGAATTGGTCTTATTCCCAAGGCACTTGAAGATGCGCGCCTG
>CAMRBZ010000248.1 GCA_947040595.1 uncultured Enterovibrio sp.
TCAGGCGGACAAAAAAACATTGTTCCTTGATGAGGTACATCACCTTGATAAAGTGACGCAATCACTTTTGCTTACGGCATTACAAACGGATGATGAGGGGTTCTTTTCTTTTACGCCATTAGGGGCCGAAAAGCAGGAAAAAGTTCAATTTCAGTTAATTTCAGCCAGTAATCAAGCTATTGATAAATTGGAAGAGATGATTTTACCGGATCTGTTTGATCGAATATCACAAAGAACACAGTCATTTTGTTCTCTTCAATCAGGGGAGGGGATCGGTGATGAATTTAATCATGTATGGGAAAAAATGGACTTTAAAGGGGCCAAAAATCCAATGCTGAATGATGATAAAGACTTTATTGCTTGGTTAACAAGTGATAAACGTGTATTTGCGGGTAATTATCGCGATTTACAAAAAATAGCCATTTTATGTGCTGATCATGCGCGTTGCTCTGATTTGCTCCCAAAAAACAGCTCTTTAATAAAATACCTTGAAGATCACTGGAAGGAAAAAACACCCCCTCAAGAAAAAAAAATCGCGATTGAAAATTTTTTTGATGAACACAATAAGATTTCATTAAAAGAGATCACAGACGAATTTAAAGCAAACGTGGTTCGAGCGGCGGAATTATACAATGGCGATGTTAAATCGGCAGCAAAGATGCTTGGGATCACGCCAAAAAACATCATAGAGATAAAAAAGAGAAATAAAAGAAAGAGTTAAAAGCGCATGTTAGGAGTTATGAAATCGCTGTTTATGCCTGTCATCTTTGAAATGGTCTGGGTGTTGGTGGCGCTCCTTCAATTCAATTAAATAATCATATGAGGGCATGACTTCTCTCTTTGCAGATTTTTAATGATGCCGTTGGGGGTGGAGAGCATTTCATCAAGATATTTGAACTTGTGCAGGTCGGCTGGCAAGAACGAAAAAGCCCTGAGCATCGAGGTTCTATACCCAAGACACTTGAAGATGCGCGCCTGCGGCAAACGAGTGAAGGGCCTGAGCATAGAGAGATTCTGTGATTGGCCTGAGCGAAAGCCGCCAACACCCACGGAGCTTCAAAGGCGACGGGTATATGTGATTGGGTTTTGAAGCGTGAATACCTAAGTCGCTTCAAAGGCGACAGGGTATATGCTCAGGGGGTTCACTCGCTTAAAGCCTCGATGTAACTTCGAGCGTCTTGGGTGTATGAAAACACCTCAAGACACGTATTTTCTTTCAGTTTCTTGAATCAAAGTGGGTGAGGCTTGCAATGTGTTTTTTTATTCGCGAGATATAAAATCGAGAATATTTAATTCAGCATGAAGATCGGTCAAAATCATTTTCTGAATGTCCATACCCCACGCCATCAGGATCAGACTCCAGTTTAAAAAGGGCAAAGCGCCATGGATTATCCCATGCGTGAATTTTGAGGCATGCCAGTGAAAGAAGGTAGAAAGAAAATCCGTGGTCAGCATGGGATAATTTTCATTATCAATCAAGTGACTGAATTGTTCGGGCGTTGGGCAACGGAATTCATCATTGGGTTTAAAGGCGCTTGGGCTGAAAAAGGACGTCATTTCTTCCAAATCCACATTGAGTCTTCTGCCTTTGCTTTGGATATTTGTTTTTCCAACCAAAGCACATAAAAAGCACCAGCATGGGTAGGGGATCGGTGAAATGTTGTCTGGCTCAAGTTTATAGCGAGCGGTCCAAATATTCAGATTCTTTGGCCGAAGTCCCGTGACTCGGGCCAGCTCTTTGACATCGTAACCGTGTTTTTTCAGTAGACTCATCACCAATGCGACTTCTGAAACAAGAGGTGGCGTCCATCGAGCATAAGGTGCGAATGTTGATTGTCTTATCATAATCCAATAAAAATCTTTTTAAACAAGCATTTAAGTTGTTTTGTTCAAATGTAAAGCTCGATCATACGTGTTCAGGTCGTGAAGTCTACTTTTATTGGCTAATGCACGGCTTTGAGCGTGCATTTTATTAACGGACGTTACGCTGCTTGCTTTCTGTCGGTATTAAGAAATGAAAAAAGATAATTTTGATTTATACCGCGATTATTTGCGCAGTACAGTTGCTTCAGCCACAGCCACAGCAACTGGACTTTGCGCCATGCTAAATGGCGAAATGCGCCATGACAAAATGACGTGGCGTCTCTGAGCTCAAGATGACACATCCAAGGTTGCTTTTCCTTTAATTATCAATACAATACCGACGTGAATGAATCGGTATGTAAATATAATTCAAAAAGTGGAGATAAAACAAAAATGAAAAACTATTGCAGCAGGATACTCACCTACGTGGTCTTTGCTCTCACTGTTCAGTTTACGGCCGGCGCTTTTGCTGAGAGCTTAGGCCCGACTTCACGCATCACTGCTGTTGGCAGTTCATCCTTCTCATTTGCCACCGATTCGGGCTGGGTCATCGCTTGGGGTGATTATGAATGGAAAGATAACGGAGACGATACAGTGACCCTTTATCCCGTTGATGCTTCTGGCTGGCTCAATCCTGAACATATCCAATCGCGTTATTTAATACGTGGCGAATTTACAATAATCGTAAGAAATAAAAAGGGTGAAAAGACGTATGAAAAAACGTTTCGGGATATGACGTATGCGAGGTATTTTGCTATGCAGCTTGCAAGTCTAAGATTAAAGTACGATGAAGACAGTCTACAAGTCATTGTTTCTAAAAAAAATAATGGCAGTGCTTGGCATCTTTCTATCCTCGGCTATATACAAAATAATTTATCCATTAGATCATTTTCAGCACCTTCTTTCGAGACATTAGAGAAAAACGCATTGGTTCCGACGCGCACTGGATTAAAGGCGATTTACTTGAATCAAGACAGGGTTGAGGATGGACACTATTACATTGAAACGACCCCTTTAAACGGAGTGACCCAATATCTTGCCGTTAATTCTAATGATAATGTTATTTCAAGTCCTGAAAAACAAGAATGGATCCTGGAGTTTGATGACAATATAAAAACATACAGAATAAAGCATGCAACGCATCATAAGTCATTAGCTCGACATGGAGAAGGAAAAAGAAATGTATTCGTCTATTTTAACGGTGAGTACAGTGATCAATCTTGGTATTTTAATAAGACTCAAAGTGGCGAATATGAAATAACATCAGCAGCTGAGTATTCTTATTTCTTAAATCTTGATGCTGATGCAAAGAATATCAGTGTCGCCGAGCAAAGAAACAATAGCAATCAATATTTTAAATTAGTAAGAGTTAACTAATTTAAAAAGAAAAGGGTAAATTAAAATCACTTGATTTATACCAAGAAACTTGACCTTGTGCGCCAGCGGTAACTGAAGCCCCTGAGCATCAATGGACGATGTGATTGGGCGCCGCGAGCCTAGCCAACACCCACGCAGCGTCAAAGGCGACACTCAATAACGAAAAAACCCAAGATGTACGTTTTCACTTCCGACAGAGGGAGGGGAGACAGGAACATTTCTCATGGGTTTTTTTGTTATTTTTTTATGGGTGTCCTGGTTTATACCCGCCATTTCGCACATAAAAAGAATGACATTGTTTTCTAGCAATCTTATAAAATATTGCCCATAAATGAGCACACGAACGTCACGCCACATGAAAAATGCGCCTTTCAATTTTGATTTCAATATCAGATTTTAAAAAATCGAGGTGAGATGCCGAATGAGGGATCCTAGAAACTTGACGTTGCGCGCTTGCGGAAAGCGAGTGAAGCTTCTGAGCGATGGAGCATTTGTATTGAGGGTCGCCAACACTCACGCAGCTTCAAAGGGACGGTTATATTTTATATTTAAACTGTATTTATTATGCGGGTCTCGATAAAATAGTCTTCATTCCGTTTCGACGCTGATCTGCATCTCAGTGAAAAATGATTGAATCCATGTATCCGGTGGAGCCTCATGAGCGTCTTCGTTATCCATTTCACTCACAGAGCAGGATGAATTCAAATCAAAAAAATCATTAGCATAAGGCCTCTGCCTCCCGTTAAAGGACAAAAAGCCATTCGCCTTCCTAAAAATAACGCGATGGATCTTTGTTTAAAATGCAATACACCCATCGCGTGCGGTGCTAAAAGCCTGCAATGCTGGTGCATGGGATACCCTCATATTTTGCCTGTTTTAGACAAGACGACGCTCTCGTGTTTATGCCCTGCGTGTTTGGCAAAACGCATACATTCTGAACTGAATACACTGTATCAACAGCGCTCTTTAGAAGCGCTTCTTCAGCTAGCAAAACCCTATGCAAACAATAAGACCTTGATAGAACATATTGATTATACAATAGAAAACGGCATGACAATCTTCTCTGCTTGGTATCACTTAAAGCGCGGTACTTGTTGTTCTAATGGATGTCGCCATTGCCCCTATACCCAAGACACTTGAAGATGCGTGTAGGCGGAAAACGAGTACGAGTGAAGGTCCAAAGCATCGATGGACTCTGTGATTGGCCTGAGTGAGAGCAGCCAACACCCACGCAGTTTCAAAGGCGACGGGTATATACCCAAAGTAATTGACTTCTCGTATGGTTTTTAACCGAAAAAATATCCGTTGAAGACTTACTTTTAAATAGGCCGTTCCGTGTTTTTTATAAAAGAAAAGAGGCGTCCTTGATGAGCACCCTTATTTTTTGTATCCCGTCTTTTCT
>CAMRBZ010000249.1 GCA_947040595.1 uncultured Enterovibrio sp.
TATCTCTTGTGGATCTCTGTGAATCCAAGGAATACCACTGACTGACCCTCCAAATTTTAAAAATTGACCGTTCATCAGACGTGTATTTTCGCCTTCTTGAGGTAAGGGTTGGGGGGCTGTATTTGTATTCCCTTGATTAATTTCTTGGGTTGTTTTTTGTTCGGGTGGAAATGTTGTGAAAAGGTGCGCTCTGTTCTGCAATGGATTATTTTGGTTTTGCTCACATAAACGCTTCCAGTTTTCATTTTCCATTGAGAAGGAAGCCATCTTTTTGGTTAATCTTTTCAATAATTCTGTTGTTGTACACAAATTAAGAGGGAATGACGAGTAATGTATTGTGTTGAGCTTCTCCCCTGCTTGTAATAATGTTTTACGAATATCAAATAAATAAGAGCGCGTTTTTGATCTTTTTATTAAGCCATAGTCAAGATGTGTTTCAATAGACAAAATGAGTTTTTTCATTGACTTAATCAATTCATCTGAAGTGTAACTTTCTATTTTAAATGCATCACGTTGACCCCAATCAATCTCGTCTTTTTCTAATTCTTCTTTCTTTATTAACGTGATTAATTTATTTATCTGTTCTTTGATTGGATTTAAATTTTTTTTGGGTTCTTTTATTTGGTAAGAATCAAATTTTTCATAGAGTGTCATTAAATCTTGGAACTCTTTTGCAGGAAGAGGAGGGAGGTTTTGAGTGAGCCCCATTAGGTGCTCTGCAATTATTGAATATGACCCTCTTGCTTTTTGCATTATCTCTAAAAATTGCTTATTTAATTCTGCTTGCTTTTTTTGTTCTTCATTTTCTTCTTGGGGAGCTGGCGCTTGTTGCCTCTTTGTGTCTTCTGCTTTAATGTAATCTTCAAATGCTAAAAGTATTCCGGACTCTGGATTGAAAAAGAACAATAAGACTTCGGCCAGTTCGTCCAAAGACGCAAGATGTGAGTATTTATAAAAATTAGCCTTTTTTTCAGGTGATTCAAAAGCATCTAAAAGCATCTCGAGTTGAGTGAATGAGGCTGTTATGTGTTGTGTTTCTTCTGTTTCTAAATTAAACGTCTCCTTCATTTTATTATAAAGCATGAGGAATTCTCTTTTCATAATATAAATATTTAATGAAAGCGAGCTATTTATTATGTCATATTGTTCTTTTAGATCTGTCAGCTCAGCATCTTCAGCATCTTCAACATCTTCAACATCTTCAACATCTTCAACGTCTTCAACATCTTCAACATCTTCAACATCTTCAACATCTTCAACATCTTCTGCTTGCTCTGCATCTTCAGCGTGTTCTGCTTCTTCTACACCTTCTACACCTTCTACACCTTCTACACCTTCTACACCTTCTGCACCTTCAGCTTCCTCATTTTGCTCTGCTCCATTGTTTTCTTCTGCTTGGGGGTTAACTGGTGTCTCTGGTCTATCGCTGTATTTTAATTGTAAAGCGGCTGGTATTTCTTCAAATTGAAATGCCGAATTTAAGACAGGGTTTGAAAAGAAACGCTGTTCATTTGGAGCAAACGAGGGAAGAGATTGATGAAATGCATCCAATGTACTTAATAACTGGTTGTTATTTCCTACATGTGTAATGCCTAAATTATTTGTAGCCTGAAAAAATGATTCACTCAATCCATCAAGAAGGTCAGTTGCACTTGTTAATAATCGTTCAATTCTCATTTTATTAAGGCTCAAAAAAGGAAGAGGGGAAGGTTTTTATATATTGTATTTCTCGGAAGTATTTAAAATTGATATATTTTAAAAAAAGGAATTCTATTGTTTGGAATCACAAAAGAGTTGACCTGTACCATTTGCATTTTTTATAAATAAAGTTATTCACATTTCCTTCAGTTAAAAATCATGCGAAGGTTCAATTTATCACAAAGAATATAAAATAAACAGTGGAAGATGTTTATTTTATATATGCCAAAGAGACTTGAAAATGCGTGGTGCGGCAAACGAGTAACGGCCCTGAGCATAGATCTACTCTGTGATTGATCTTCAGCGAAAACCGCCAATACCCACGGTTCTTCACTTGTTTTGGGTATATAAAAAAAGAGACAAAAATAGATCAGCCGTCTTTTAATAAAAAGGACACGGCAGTGGTTAATGCAATGACAGCAGGCCAAGGGCTCGCTGCTCGGCCTTCTGAACCTGAATGGTAATAATGCCTGCCTTCAGAGAACGTTATATTTTCACAGTGCACCTGGGTGCTGTTGAATAAATAAGGTGGGCTTGTAATGAGCGTTAAATTATCATCCGTTGGGTCGCTGTTGACCGTGATATTAAAAAGGAACATCTTTTTATAAGATGTAACATTATGAATTTGCGCGCCTTCTAGTACCGTATTGTTGTAGTTACCTGTGCTCGAGTTTTGCTTTCGATGTGCCAGGTCCCATTCAAAGAGCGCCAAGGTTGTTTTGTTCCATTTATATTCGCAAGTCTGCCTCATGGAAGACAAGCTGAAATCGTCTAAACGCATGGAGGGGTAATAGACCCAACTGAAGCTGTCGTGAAAAGGCACTTTTGTTCTTATGATGCCTGTGTGATTAAAGGTATTGGGGTTGTCAAAATAACGCACATTTTGTGCACTATAAAGTGTATTTTCAGAGGAGGCAAGGTCTGATATTGTAAGGTTGTTCTGTAAGTTCACTTTGATAAATTGATTTAAATGATCTTTTACACTTGTTTCAAGGTCATTGCTTTTCGGCTTAAACTTTATTACTGGGACGAAGGGAATGCGTATCTGTTCATCAAGCGTTAAATTATAATAAGATAAACCGGAACTTTGATTTTCAGTCCAAGGTTTTATGTTATTTTTTTTAAGCCATTCTTTATAAGGCTCACTGACTATTTCGTCTACATCGAATGAGTGCTTATTTTGTAGAGTAAGAGGTCCGATCAATTCATATGTGTTTTTTTCTTCATTGAAATAAAGAAGAGGGCTGCCAGAGTCTCCGGGACAAATTTGATAATTTTTATTTTCTTGGTACGTTTTGTGAGGAATAAAGATGGCCGTTTGCGAATTTAATACTGAATAGTGTGTATTTTGAGCGAATTGACTCCAAGATAAGCTCAAAGACGTTGAAAACGACCCTTTGCAATCTGGTCCTGTGCGCCCCAAGCCAGCAAGAAAGCCTTTTGGTTGAGCTTCGTCGTGTCTTGTGTGAGATACATTAAAGATTCGTTGATAATCCTCGCTGCTCATTAAAGGTAAAACGAAGCCTCCGCTCACAGGGCGACTTGTGTGGCATAATACCGCATCTCTTCGTTCTGGGGTTTGCTTTGGAATGTTAATTTTTGTTCCTGTATTCGTTTGACCTGAAGGAGATATTTGAACGCAGGTGCTTGGTATGCTGTAACTCGCGCAACGATGCCATTGGTGATTGAGATAAACACTGGCGCTTTTAAAATTTTCAGGTTTTACGCATGCATTTTCATTTGGAGTAACACAGTGAGCTGCAGTAAGAAAGTGGCTCGGCCCAACGAGCGCCGCTGTACAACGGTTAGAGTAATCGCTAAGAACCAAGTGCCCCACAGCGTGTTCTAGGTGACTTCCCGCTGAAGCCTTGTCTCCCGCAATAACCCGTTTTACGCGTTTTACGCGTTTTACGCGTTTTTGAACGGGCTCTGGCGCTTTTGCTTCGTCTGCTTTTTTTTCTTCTGCTTGTTTAACTTCAGCTTCTGCTTCTACTTTTATCATCACTTTAACTTCAGCTTCTGTCTCTACTTTTACCATCACTTTAGCTTTAGCTTTGGTTTGTGCTGGTGTTACTTTTTCTAAAAATTGAAGCGGGGCTTTTAATGGGGGCGGAGGAAAAGAAGACGGCGCTCTTTCTTTAGGTCTTACAATCGGTTGTGTTTCTTTTGCTTCTTGTTCTTGATGGCGAAACTGCGGGGTCACTGCGGGCGTTGACATCGGCATGCGCGCTCTTCGCCGCTCTGCACGAGTGAGCGGTACGGGCGTGGAGGCTGTGCTTGGCGCTTGTTCCGCTGGCGTTTGTGCATGGTTTTGATAAGCAGCAAGCATTTTTTGTATTGCGTTACTTTGCCGGGCTTCATCTGAGAGTGGGGAATTTTGCTCTTGGTGTGACGGTAAAAGAGTCGAATTGACCAATGACAAAACGCCCGCCTCACCAAAACCTGATGCTTCTGGCGGAGGCGCAATGGCGGAGTGGTTGGTTGTGAGACCTTGGTTAAAGGGGATTATGGGCATAAAAAGTGACTAACCTATTGTAAATAAATAATATATCAAATAGAGGTTAACTGGAGTGTTTTACACTTGTCGTCTTTGAATATACCGCTTCTTGGGCATTTTTTCATGGCCTCATCTCAATGCGCTAAGCCTGTGTTGTTTATTCTTGAGGTCCCGCGTTTTGAATGACATTGCGTTCTCTTTTTTTAATGTGCTTAAAATCGTTGTTTTCGATATATTTAAATCGCGAAGTATTTCTGATCCCAGAAGCATGGATGGCCATATTAAGCGTTTTCTTTTTTTCCAGGAAAATATTCTCGATAAGAATAATTTATACACGTCGCCTTTGAAGGTGCGTGGGTGTTGGTTGTTCTCGTTCAGGCCAATGACATAGCCCATCTATGCTCAAAGCCTTCACTCGTTTGCTGCAGGCGCGCATCTTCAAGT
>CAMRBZ010000250.1 GCA_947040595.1 uncultured Enterovibrio sp.
AGGTATAAAAGGGCTAAAAAAGAACACCTCCAAAACCGCTTTCCTTTAAAGATAAAATAAGCAGCCTCTTTTTCTTTTCCCTCTCACACACCTTAAGTCTTTTTTAAATAGCATCGGATGAAAAAATGATCTTGATTTTGAGAGTGTAATTTGTTTTATTGCTTACAGTTTTCCTTTGATGAAAATAAAATCACAGATCGTCAAAACACGTGAAAATGCACCTATACCCAAGACACTTGAAGATACGTGCCTGCGGCAAACGAGCGAAGTCCCTGAACATAGATCTGCTATGAGATTGGCCTGAGCGAGAGCAGCCAACACCCACGCAGTTTCAAAGGCGACAGGTATACAAGGCCTGTGAGCCAAGCCCAAACGCATCGAAACAGACTGAGTTGTGTTAAACGAGCACGTTAAAGTTAAAAAAGCAGATAAAACGAGAAGAACCCACACCCAGCGTTAAAGGCGACGAATATACATCAAACCTCATTTATTTTTGAGGAATAAAGAATTCACTTTATTTATAACAATGCTCTCTATAATTATAAAAAACATAACAATTAAAAATACCCATTAATACCATGCTCATTTTTTAAATCAACACATTACCCCTTAACTGCCTTCATGTTAGCGATGTAAAAAACACAACGAATTGGCTAGGGCTATTAATATAAAAATCTCATTTGTCAAATAAATGAAAGCGCTGCTTTTATTATCAGGATAATCCAATGAAAAACCAAGAAAAAGGATTGACAAGAATAATCAATGCAACAAAATACTCACAAAAGGGATTAATTGCAGCCTGGAAACATGAAGCCGCTTTTCGTCAAGAAACCATCTTATTGCTTATATTCGGCATTATTTCATTCTTTCTGAACGTGACCGCGTTAGAAAGACTGGCAATGATTTCAAGTTTAATTCTCGTCATCATTGTTGAACTTTTAAATTCCGCCATTGAAGCCGCCGTGGACCGTGTCGGCTCCGAATACAATGAACTCAGTGGAAGAGCAAAAGACATCGCCTCTGCAGCTGTTTTCCTCAGCATATGCTTATCCGTATTAACTTGGATTTGCATACTCTATTTCTAAATTAAAAAGGTAAGATAATTATCCATATCCTCTCGGTTATAAAACAAAGAACAGGGATCCTATTTCCTTTTATTGCAAGTATCTCTCTGTGCATTGCCTTATTTTTCTGCTCTCGATTCGCGTTGATGATTTGGCAATGGGACCGAGTCCTGGCCTCTGAAGGTTTTTTTAAAATTCTCTTCAATGGCTTTAGAATCGATATATCCTCTGTCTGTTACCTTTTTATCTTGCCCGCGTTTTTATCTTGTTTTTTCCTATCCGAAAATAAAATGGGACGTCTTTGGTCTTTTGGGATCAGAATTTGGATAACCTTTTCTATCTGGTTGATTTTATATATGGAAGCGGCCACTGTGCCCTTCATTTTTGAATATGATTTAAGACCAAACCGTCTGTTTATTGAATACTTAATATACCCAAAAGAAATTCTGAGTATGCTTTGGATGGGATACAAATTAGAACTCTTTTTAGGGATTTGTGTTTCTGTTTTTTCCGTGATATTTGGCTGGAAAATAAGCCGATACCTGCTTAAAGACTTAAATTATCCGGTCTGGTATGTGCGTCCCTTGCTCGCTTTTCTTGTTCTTTCCGTCGGGATCTTAGGGGCCCGCTCAACCTTGGGACATCGCCCCTTAAATCCCGCTTTTGTGGCCTTTTCAACTGATCCGCTGATCAACGATCTCACGCTTAACTCTTCTTATTCTGTTCTTTTTTCAGCAAAGCAAATGGCCTCAGAAGAAGACGCCTTTCGTTTTTATCCTCCATTAAAGCGCAGTGAAATCATTCAAGAAGTGCAAAATAATATGAATGTAGAAAAAGATGCATTTAAAGACAATGCACTTCCCTCTTATGCCTTTCATGAAGCAAGCTACCAAGGAAAACCTAAGAACATTGTTATTTTGTTACTTGAAAGTCATGGTGCACGTTATGTCAGTGGGCTCAATGGGCTTCCTTTATCGCCTAATCTTGACCAATTAATGAAAGAAGGCTGGGCTTTTAACCGTTTGTACGCCACGGGGACGCGTTCGGTACGTGGAATTGAAGCAGTCATCAGTGGTTTTTTACCGACGCCATCTCGCTCCACCGTCAAATTAAATAAAAGTCAGCACCAGTTCTTTACCCTTGCCCATATGCTGAAAACAAAAGGTTACCATACGCAATTTATTTATGGTGGGGAAAGCCATTTTGACAATATGAAATCATTTTTCCTTGGAAATGGCTTCATCGACATGCAAGATCTACCCACCTTTAATCAGCCCAAATTCGTTGGCTCTTGGGGAGCTTCAGATCAAGATCTCTACACCCATGCTCACGAAAATTTTGTAAAGCTCAATAAAGAAGAGAAACCTTTTTTCAGCTTGGTATTCAGCTCCTCAAACCACAGCCCTTTTGAATACCCAGACAATGTCATTGAACAATACAATACTCCAAAACAAACAGTCGAAAATGCCGTAAAATACGCTGACTTTGCCTTGGGTGAGTTTTTAGAAAAAGCTAAAAAATCAGCGTATTGGAAAAACACGGTGTTTATTGTCGTCGCAGATCATGATGCACGTTCTTATGGCCCTCAAGCGATCCCTATTTCACATTTTCATATTCCTGGGATCATTTTTGGAAAAGACATTCCGGCGAAAATGGACTCTCGATTAACCAGCCAAATCGACATCCCTCCGACCCTTTTATCTTTAGCAGGGATAAGCGGGGATCACCCCATGATTGGAAACGATTTAACCAAAGAGATCCCGATTGAAAAACAAAGGGCCATGATGCAAAGAGACAAGACCTTTGCTTGGATGAGTGCCAATAACGAAGTGGTGGTTTTTCAACCCGAAAAAGAACCAAGAACCTTTCTTTATCACCCCAAAAAAGATTCGCTCACGCCCACAGATTTACCCCAAAACCTTATTTTCAAAGCCAATGCACACGCATTGTGGGGAAGCCTTGCCTATAAGGAAGATTTATACCCTCAAAAAGAGCGCTATTAATCGTTAAAATATGACGCGGTAAAACGAATTAATTTAAGATTAAAGTCGTTTTACCGCTCTTTTTTTTGCATAGACCCAAGATAATTGGCGCAGCTAGCCTGGCGACAAGCAAGCGAAGCCAACCCCCCTGCAGCGTCAAAGGGGACGGGTATAACCGAAGGGATTGTTTGATTGCCAACGCCAAGTGTCTTCCGCCATTTGTAATGGGGTTTTGGAAGCTTTCCAGTTTAAATCTCGGGCGGCTTTTTCCGTGCTCGCCCAATATGCCGCCACATCTCCAGCACGACGTGCGCAAATCTTATAGGGCAGCGTTTTTCCACATGCAAGGCTAAACGCATTTAAGATCTCCAATACACTGTTTCCATGTCCTGAGCCTAAGTTATAAATATGTAAGCCTTTTTTGTCTTTTAAGACTTGCAAGGCTTTAATATGCCCCTCGGCTAAATCCATAACATGCACATAATCGCGCACCCCCGTCCCATCAAGGGTTGGATAATCATCCCCGAAAACGCACAAATGATCACGACGCCCTACGGCCACTTGTGCAATGAACGGCATTAAATTATTGGGCGTCCCTTGGGGATCTTCCCCCATGCTTCCAGAAGGATGCGCTCCAACTGGATTAAAATACCGGAGCAAAGTGATGCTCCAATCCGACTCAGAAATCGAGAGATCTCGCAGGCAAAGCTCAACCATATATTTACTGGTTCCGTAAGGACTGGTCGTTTCGCCAGTTCGCGACTCTTCAGTAATCGGCACCCTTTTAGGTTCGCCATACACAGTGGCAGAAGAACTAAAAAGAAGGGTTTTCACGTTGGCTTTTTTCATTGCGCGAGCCAAAACCAGTGAACCCGTGACATTGTTATCGTAATACGCCAAAGGACGTGTGACAGATTCCCCAACGGCTTTAAGTCCTGCAAAATGGAGTACAGCACAAATATTATTTTCAGAAAAAATGGCATCTAATGCCCTTTCATCACGAACATCTGCCTGATAAAAAATGGTTTTTTTGCTCGTAATCGCTTCAATGCGATGCAAAACTTCTCTGTTCGAATTGCTTAAATTGTCGATGATTATCGGCTCTATTCCCCTCTCTAACATCTGCACACACGTATGACTGCCGATGTATCCCATCCCCCCCGTCACCAAGACTTTCAATTTCATTCTCCATTTATGCGTTAAAAAACATACAGAAAAAGTTATATATGAACTTTAGAAGCTCTTTATTACTTCTACGAGTCCATTCGCTGATTATCATGGCCTTATACCAATCCCATTAAACATTGGATCATTTTTGTTTTTTAAAATCACCGATAGCATCCTTATGATGCTCTCAATTAAAATAACTAATTATCGACAATTCACGCCTTGTTCTCCGTGATATTTCCGGCGTAATTTCTGACTAACGACTGACTGGAATGGGTATTATTTGCTCGCTTTTTTCAGATAAACGTCTGCCCTCCCCTTATCACCTACTTTGAAAAAGCAGGATAAATAAAACAAAGAAAACCAAGGTATGAGGGAAGCAGATTTAACAAGACACCGACGATTTAACAATGAGGATT
>CAMRBZ010000251.1 GCA_947040595.1 uncultured Enterovibrio sp.
ATTTCCGCCGCCGTCACAGGCAAGATTGACGTTCGATATCCTGTCTCTCCCCCTACGGGCAACGCCGAAAATGAATATTTGGAGCAAACAATATGATTTGCGTATTTCGTCCTTGTCCAAAACTGCCGTCCTTGGCGTTTTGTGATGTTCGGCATTTTGTCTTAAATCCTGCGGGCAATGCTGAAATATCACTGAGTGAGCCAATCTAGCCCTCCCCCTTTCCAAGGAGGAGTTGGAGGTTGGTGGGGGATTTGAAACAAAAGCTAAAGAGACAACCCCACCTAACCCCTCACCTCCCCTTAAAAAAGGGAGGGACAGGAAAACCGCGATTTTTTCGTCGCAATATCGGACTAACGATTGAGTGGCATCGATATTGATTTAAAAAATATGTACATACAAGGCCTTATAAAACGCCTTACAAAATGGATAGGTGAATGAATACAGTTGAAGAAAAATGGGGCATGAAGCCCAATGTACGTTTAGCCATACAACTGGCTAAGCGTGATGTGCCTGCTTTGGTTTATGATGCGGTCAATTTGGAAGGGGTGGCGATGACCTTGCCCGAAGTGCAAACCATTTTAGAGGGTATTACGGTTGGCGGGCATAAGATAAGTGACCAAAATATGGCGCTCAATCAAGCCAAAACCTGGACATTTATTTTTGAGCGGATCAGTAAAAATCAATTTGTTTTTAACAAAGAGATCATCTTGGCAGTGCATAAAATTGCAGCTGACGAAAACACATTGGAATGGGGGAAATTTCGCAGCGGTTTTGTTTCTATTACAGGTTCCGATCACGAGCCACCTGCGCCGCAAGATTTAGACGCGAAATGGGAAGAGATTGAAGCCCTGGTGAATGCGCAACATGATATTTATGACCGTGCTATGACGGCGTTTTTACAGCTAGCAAGAAATCAATTTTTTTGGGACGTGAATAAACGAACAGGTCGATTTATGATGAATGGCATTTTATTGTCCTGTGGTTATCCCATTATCAATGTGCCAGCCAAACACCAACAAGAATTTAATACCTTGATGCTGGATTTTTATTCCTCCAATAATATGGAAAAAATGAAGCTCTTTCTTCGCTCTTGTTTAAATGAAAAGATCATCCGCAATTTTCAAATGGATCTGGACGTATAATCGGCTCTTTTGTGTTAATTGCTCTTTTGTATGAAATGCGCAGTGTTTTTCAAGACCCTTGTCACTTATTTGCTTGAATGACCTTGAAACAACAATAATAAAAATAATGCAGGACAGTGAATGAAATTGGACACCACGCAAGAACGTATCTTTCAAGATGAAATGATCACCCAAATGCTTGCCAATGGATGGCAACGCGGGAAATCGAGCCGTTATGATCGTGAACGGGCTTTGTATCCCGAAGACACACTTCACTTTGTGCAAAGCACCCAACCCAAAGAGTGGGAAAAATTTGTCAAGGTGTACCCCAATGACACTGAACGTCATTTCCTCGATGCCTTAGAAGCACAACTAAAAAAAGCCGATATCAACGCCACGGACACCTTATCTCGCACTTATGGCACCTTGGGTGTGCTGCGTCACGGCTTAAAAATCCGTAATGCCCGTTTCTCGCTGTGCCAATTTAAGCCAGAGCACAAGCTGAACCCTGAAACACTCGCGCGTTTTAAGCAAAACATCTGCCGTGTTGTGCCTGAGTTGGTTTATAGCCCTTACGCCACCGCAGAGCACTTAGCCCTAACAGGCAAGAAAGCCAAAGCATACCGTATTGACTTGGTGTTGTTTGTGAATGGCTTACCTGTCTCAACGCTTGAGCTGAAATCCGAGTTCAAGCAAACGGTACATAACGCCATAACCCAATACAAGAAAACCCGTTTACCCAAAGATCCAGACACTAAAAAGCCAGAGCCATTACTGACTTTCAAACGGGGCGCCTTGGTGCACTTTGCCGTAAGCCAATATGAAGTCTTCATGACAACCAAGCTTGCGGGGGATGACACTTTTTTTCTTCCCTTTAACAAGGGGACGCTCGAGGGCGGTAAAGGGAACGATGTCCCTGATCTCTCAGATCCCAAGAGCTTAAACCGTTACGCCACCGATTATTTATGGAATGAAGTCTTATTGCCTGAGAACCTGCTCAAGATTTTAAGCAATTACGTTCATCTGCACATTGAAGAAAAAGAAGACTGGCAAGGGCTTAAAAGTAAAAAAGAAACCCTCATATTCCCTCGTTACCATCAATGGGATGTGGTGAGTAAACTGATAGCTGCGGCCATTACAGAAGGGACGGGGAATAAATACCTTATTCAGCACAGTGCAGGCTCTGGTAAATCGAACTCGATTGCATGGACCGCCCACCAGCTCTCTACCCTGTATGACGAGCAAGGTGAAAAGCAATTTCATTCTGTGATTGTGGTAACAGACCGCACTGTATTGGATGATCAGCTTCAAGACACGATTTATCAATTTGAACATGCTGATGGTGTGGTCGGGCGCATCAATAACAAAGAAGGTGATGGCTCGAAATCTGAAAAACTGGCCGCAGCCCTTGAGAATTCACAACCCATCATCATTGTGACCATTCAAACCTTCCCCTACGTGCTGCGCGCCATTGAAAACAATGTGAGCTTAAAACAACGTAAATACGCAGTGATTGCCGATGAAGCCCACTCATCACAAAGCGGCTCGACGGCGCGTCAGCTTAAAGAAGTATTGATGCTAGAAGAGAGCGATGATGATATGGCTCGGGGTGACAGAGAACTTTCATCAGAAGAGATTCTTGATGCCACCATGGCGGCACGCAAGAACAGCAATAATCTTAATTATTATGCTTTTACCGCAACCCCCAAAGCCAAAACATTAGAGCTATTTGGCCGCTTACCGAACCCTGATGAACCCCCTTCTAGCACCAATAAGCCACACGCCTATCATGTGTATTCCATGCGCCAAGCAATCGAAGAAGGCTTTATTCTCGATGTGCTCAAAAATTACACCAGCTATCAAGTGGCGTACAAGTTAGTGCAAAAGATGGAAGCCACCGATAAAGAAGTCGATAGCAAGAAAGCCAAAACCAAGCTTAATCAATGGGTGCGCCTGCATGATTACAACATTTCACAAAAAGTAAAAGTGATTGTTGAACACTACAAAAGCCATGTTATGCACTTATTAGGGGGTCAAGCCAAAGCGATGGTGGTAACCAGCTCTCGTAAAGAAGCGGTGCGTTATAAGCTGGCGTTTGATAAATACATTACCGATAACAATTATCAACGTATTGCCGCGATGGTGGCCTTTTCGGGTGAAGTCGAATTTAACGATAACGATCCTGATAGCCTTGCCCTGCTTAATAAAAAATTCACTGAAAACAACATGAACCCGAATTTAAACAAACGCGATATGCGCAAAGCGTTTGACAGTGATGATTACCAAGTGATGCTGGTTGCGAACAAATTCCAAACAGGCTTTGACCAACCCAAACTGTGTGCCATGTATGTTGATAAGCCTTTGGGCGGTGTGGAGTGCGTGCAGACCCTTTCACGCTTAAACCGGACTTATTTAGGCAAAGCGGAAAGCGGGACCTTTGTGTTGGATTTTTTTAACGAGCCGGATGATATTCTCAATGCCTTCCAACCTTACTATCAAACCGCTGAGCTGCTGGATGTCACCAACCCGAATCTTGTGTTTGATTTGTATGACAAGCTGCGTTCTAGCGGTATTTTCTTATGGAATGAAGTAGAGCAATTTTGTGTTGCCTTCCTGACCAAGAAAAAATCTAACGCGGCGGTGAGCAATATCTGCAAACCTGCGGTGGATCGTTGGCAATATCGTTATAAATCAGCGATTGATGCTTATGTTCAATCGAAAGAGATGTTCGAGCGCACCAAGAAGACAAAAGATGCCGTCTTGATTGCGAATGCTGAAAACGCCTTTAAAGACTGCAAAAAGGAAAAAGACCGCCTTGAAATCTTCAAAAAAGACTTGGGCAGTTTTGTGCGCTTTTTTGAGTTCATGTCGCAAATTATTGATTACGAAGATAAAGAGCTTGAGAAACTGAGCCTGTTTGCCCGTTATTTACGCCCCCTATTGCATGAGCAAAACGTGCAAGAAGATGAGATTGATTTAAGCAACGTACAAATGAGCCACTACCGCTTATCCAAAATCCGTGAACAAGACATCAAGCTCAAAGACGATGAGGCCGATCACAAACTAGAGCCAAGCAATGATGTGGGTACGGCGAAGCCTAAAAACAAAGAAGAAGACTTCTTATCGCTGATCCTTAACCGCTTAAATGAGCTCTTTAGCACTGAGAACTTAACGGACAGTGACATGATCAACTATGCCAAAACCGTGCGTGACAAGTTATCAGAGAACGCAGCCGTAATGACCCAAATCACAAACAATACCCGTGATCAAGCCATGCTGGGTGACTTCCCACAAGCCATTGATGATGCAGTAATGGACAGCAATGAATCACACCAAGAAATGATGATGCAGTACCTATCAAACCCAGAACTGGCAAAAGGCTTTGCCCGGGTGGTGTTTGATATGTTGAAGGGGCAGTAATAAACCCTGAGATCATAATATTTAAGGCTATACCCGTCGTCTTTGAAACTGCCTGGGTGTTCGCGGCT
Source organism: uncultured Enterovibrio sp. (assembly GCA_947040595.1). Lineage (GTDB taxonomy): Bacteria > Pseudomonadota > Gammaproteobacteria > Enterobacterales > Vibrionaceae > Enterovibrio. Next base: position 4,610 of record CAMRBZ010000251.1, read on the forward strand.
CTCGTTCA
>CAMRBZ010000252.1 GCA_947040595.1 uncultured Enterovibrio sp.
ATAAATAGGCTCTCTGATTGCATGAAGAGACCTCCAAAAAGCCTACATCTTCCAAAGAGATGGGTATAAACATGTGACGTTCTGCGTTGTCCTCTTATAAGCCAAGCCTCTACGCTTCGAGATAGCCCTCAATGGCGGAGGTCAAGAAAAACAGTCCCAGGATGTATCAATTTGTTTTATAAGGTATTTTTGTGCTTTTTTCTTTCTTTGTTATGTGTTTTTGTTTTTTTATCCGAGGTGGTAGCCTGATATATCATGGTATACCTAAAGGAATTGAAGTTGCGCGCCTGTGGCAAGTGAGTGCAGCCCCTGAGCAGTGCAGCCCCTGAGCATAGATGGATTCTGTGATTGGGCTGAATGAGCCTCGCCAACACCCACCTAGGTTTAAAGGTGGCGGGTATACAATTTGATTGGGGTTTTGACAGAGCTGCCAATAAATCGGCATCTTTAAAGGCGACGGAGATATGAAATAAAAAGAGAGCTGAATATAAGCAAGAAAAGAGAGTGCTCACAATATGTGAAGTATAAATTTTCTCACGTTAACTTATGCGTTTTATCAATGATTGTTTGAATTGATATATTTGTTGTAATTAACGTTGCGATCAATTCAATTTATGGATGATTTGATTCGATTTTTCACAAGGGAATAGACTTAATAAATTAGAGTGGTTAAAGCGAAAATGAATGACCTTCTTGAACAGAGCGAAAGGATTATTTCTGCTAATGTAATTAGCTTCTTTGTTATTTTATTGATTATTGGTTTTTTTATATTGTCCTCTTATTTATCAAAAAAAGGAGAGGCATCTGAATTTGTTGTTTATACGCCAACGTTACTTATTTCATTGGGTATTTTTGGTACGTTTTCCTGTGTAGCGATAGGATTAATGGATTTTAATCCAAAGAACCTTGATTTAAGTATTGCAATTCTTGTCGATGCGTTACAAGCGGGCTTTTTTACCAGTATCATGGGAATGCTTGGATCTTTGGTGTTTAGCACTTTACTGAGAACGGTATTTCTCCAAAATGACATGATGGAGCATCATGAGGGGGGATTTTCATTATCTGAAAAGCTTCTTGAAACCAATTTGCGCCAACTTGAAGAATTACGTGAATTTAAAAAAGTTTTTTTGGAAGAAGAAAACCCACTATTGGGAGAAATTACTTTATTACGAACTGAGATTGCTGAACATGCAAAGGTGTCGTTGAAGCAAAATCAAGAAAAATGGTCTGTTTTAGAAAAGCAATATTTAGATGCAGCGGACATGATCGGCAATAAAATTGAAAATTTCTCTCACACCCTCTCCTCTTCAGGAACGAAGCAAATGACCCAAGCCTTAGAGCGAGTCATTGTGGGTTTCAATCATAATCTAACAGAGCAATTTGGCGGTAACTTCATTCTACTTAATGAATCAGTTAAGTCTTTGGTGGTTTGGCAAAAAAATCATAAAGAACAACTCCAACAAATGTGTCTGCAGTATTCTATGGGAGTGAAAGCCATGACTCAAACAGAAGCCTCACTGTCAAATATTTGTGATAAAAGTCAAAGTATCAGCGAAATTATGGAGGGATTAAAAGGGGTTATTGAGGTGAATCATCTTCAATTGAGCGAGCTTACTCTTCATTTAGAAAGCTTTAAAGATATGCGTGATAAAGCGATAAACGCGGTGCCTGAAATATCACGCCAAATTGAAGAGACCGTCTCGGGTATCTCGTCTTCTGTTCTGACGGTGAATTCTCATTATCAAAAATTATTGTCCGAGTCTGATCATTTTATTCAGGAGCACGCGAAAATTTCAGAAGATTTATTGGTTCGTTTTGCAAACTCAACAGAAGCTGGAATTGAAAAAATAGGGACGCGCTTAGAAAGTTGCGTTGAGCGTGTTGGCAGTGACATTGCGACCGCTTCTTCTATTTTTACACAAAACACCGAACGCAGTAATGAGGGCATTTCTAAGATGTCGAAATACATTGAGTCTCAGACTGAAGTGATGTTTAACCAACTTCAAAGTGTGATCACTGCATTTCATGAACAATTACACGAAATTATGGGCGGGATGTCTTCTGGAGCAAGTGCCATTAATGTCAGTTTGGTTGAAGCCAATGCGGATTTAATCAAAGACACCAAACTGGTACGTAATGAAGTTATTTCATCGATTGATGAAATGCAAAAACACCTTATTGATGTGCTTGAAAATGTGGTTTCAGAACAACACCGTCTTTCTGACATGACGTTCAAATCACTTGAAAAGAACATTGTGAAACAAGTGGCTAAAACGGGAGAAGTGGTAGAGAAACAAGTCTCTGTGATAGATCATGCATTACAAGAGGAAATCAATAATGCCTTTAGTGACATGGGAACTCAGCTCACAAAACTAACAGGGCAATTCACACAAGATTATTCTCAGCTCACTCAACAAATGCAAGACGTTGTTAATCGAGCGAGTAATTCTTAATGCATTCTTTTTTTGATATGCAAAAAAACACCCGAGATAATCAAGATCCATGGCTCTCTTTGATCAATTTGATGCTTGGGTTAATGATGGTTTTTTTCTTTATTGCGATTGTTTTTATGTCAAATAATCTACAAGACAAAGTAAAATCCCCCTTTTTTGACGATGAGATACAAAATGAAACGCAAGCCTCTATTTATTATGCATTACAAACGGAATTCCAAGCTGAGATTTTAAAATGGAATGCACACCTTGACAAAAACACCTTGTCTTTTGATTTTCTTTCTTCTGATTTATATTTTATCGAAGGCGGTAAGCGCCTATCCGAGAATTACGAAAAAATATTAAGTGACTTTTTTCCTCGCTATATCAATGTCATAAAGAAGTTCCGTGATGACATTGAAGAACTTCGCATTGAGGCCCATACCAGCACCAATTGGAAACTAGACAGTACGGAAGAAGAAGCTTATTTCAATAATTTAAGATTATCTCAAATCAAAACCGGCGAAGTTTTTCAGTTTGTTTATAGTCTGGTCCCCAAAGAAACGTATTGGATAAAAAGGAATGTTATCGCAGTTGGTTTTTCTTCTTCTAAAGCCCGAATTGTCAAGGGAATTGAAGATATTCAGAAGTCGAAACGAATTTCCTTTCGAGTGATCCTTGAAAAAGGTACCTTTCGAGAAGGTGAGGGGAAAAATGAAATTATCGACTGATTTTTCAGGCTTAAGGAACCTTGTCGAAGAACTCAATTGTGCTCATAGAACCTACACACCTGATTTTTTTCTTGCAAGACGCACCAAAGGGATTGCCGATATTTTGGCGCCCTTTGAGCAATTATCTGAAGGTTTGAAATTAGGAGAAGACATCCCTTTAGAGCAAATACAATCACGCAGTGGTGTTTTTGATTTCATGGGTCAGCAAGTCATCGTTTATATGCCTAATCAAGCAGAAAAGATAAACGAAGTACTGGATGAACCAAAGTCAGGGTCATGCTTCCATCTTGCTGAATGTAAAGTGATTGAAGAAAAAAGAATGAAAACTTCCCTGGCCGATCATTTCATCATAAATCGAGTTGACGGGGTATTTCCAGTTTATGGTATTGATCCTGTAACGAAAAAGAAGGTAAAGGGAAGCTCTGCCCTTCACGTGTGTCGATATTGTTTAGAGATTTTAAATTATAAAGGTTACTTTTATTTGCCTTTCAGTAAAAAGAAAGCAATTACCGAACCCTTCGATTTTGAAGCGTTTTTCGAGAACTACACCTCTCATTTTAAGCCTGTGCTTTGGGCAAAAGAGAAGTCGGAAAGCGCCCCTAACGATGATCTGGTGCGCAAGATAAAAGAAGAACTTGATTATGGCTGTGAAGAGTGTGGGGTGAATTTAAAAGAATCATCCTCACTTTTACAGCTTTATCACATTAATGGTCTTTTATCGGATAACCGACGAGCGAACATTAAATTGTTGTGTGACGATTGCAATAAGAAGCAATTGCATGTGGGTTATTCCTATGTCAAACGTCGATCTATTTTAGAGATCAACCGACGTCGACGAGAGCAAAATAAGTTTGAGTCTGTTAATTACCAAAAGCTTGAAAAATCAGCCGATTCTGCATTATTTGGTTTGATTTCTAAATGCAGAAAGCACAACATCGCCTTACCAGAGCTGGGTTTGTCCTTGCTGCATGAAAATAAGAACATTGATATTGATTTGGCTTGGACTCGAAAAAAAGTAGCTATTTTAATTGATTTATCTGAGCAAAATGTTTTTGAAGAGGCGGGCTGGCTGGTTTATTCTCCTCATCAAGCGCTGACTCAATTCGACGTTTTTCAGAAAAAAGTAAGATAATCTATACCCAAGACACTTGAAGTTGCGCGGTTGCGGTAAGTGAGTGAAGCCCCTGGGCATAGATGGATTCTGTGATTGGGCGGAATGAGCCTAGCCAACACCCACGTAGGTTAAAAAGCGACGGGTATAGGAAATAAGCGAAACTGGCGGTTTTAAGCCTTGTTCAGTGTGAAATTGAGAAGTTATTCGCTTTTCAATTTCACGTCTTCTTCGGATTGCTTCTTATATTGATGGTATTCCCTTTAGGTGCGACCTAGATTTAGGTGCGACCTAGATTTTATTCCTCTTCTCTTTTTATGTATC
>CAMRBZ010000253.1 GCA_947040595.1 uncultured Enterovibrio sp.
AGGCTTTTCATGTTGTTTTTGAAAAATCACGCTAACTTGGCGGAAGGTTACGATCTTTTTTTGCGAGCTGTTACAAAATCAGGAATAAATAAAAACATTTTTTCGTTTTATCCCTACAATCAAAGCTATATAAGGATGTTTCATGGAATGAAATAATGAGAAAAGTCAGGCATTTATTCGCCTTGGTTGTTTTTTGTTCAACCTTTTTTTCTTCAAGTGCTTTCGCCTTGATTGTGGCAGGCTTTCCCGTTTCAATCGGTGTGGATGGTGGTGTGACCGATGTAAAATACAGAGGTCAAAATGAAGTGGGTTATTTCTGGGGGATCACCGGGAATCTTAAGCTCAATGATTACAGTAGCTTATACACTGGTTATGGAGAAACAAGGGCAGACATTCCTGATTCATTTGATGTTAAACAATCCTTTACATCCAAATCAATTCCTCTAGCACTTCAAGTTAATTTACCCATTATTTTAGGAAACATCTATTTGCGTGCAGGTGGCAATTATTATCAAAATGTCTTTGGCGTAGAAAAAGAAGAGGGTTGGGGATTGTTGGGGGCTGTTGGAATTAAGGTGTCTACAGGCGTTGGACCAGGGGTTGCGATTGAAATGACATTTCAAGACCGAGGTGATGCCGAAACCAGCACTGTGGCCGTTGGCGCAAAATTCGGTTTTTAATTTTATTTTAGATGCTTGAAAAAGAAATTGTAATTTGAACCTTTATCATACGAGTCTTTCTTTGCGCTTTAAATGAAGTCACCTCTTTATCTAAAGTGTTTTGTTGTGCCGAATGACCTTGATGCACCCAGCCCACTGCCGTTGAAAAGAAAATCAAGACATTCGCTGCAGTGGCTTTTTGTTTACTTTGACCTTTATTTTATCCCCATCATGCGTTCATGCTTTTCAAGGAAAGTGGAAAAGAGGTTTCGTTCATTTTCATCACGAATTGCCTCTATATCTCGTTCTAAAGAACGCCTATCTGAGAAGCCATTTTTGACTTTCCAAATAGAAAAAGAAGCCTGTTTTTCAAGTTCAATGCTCTTTTTGTCCTCTGGAGCAAGTAAAGAAAGATTATACATAAATGGTCTCGTTGAATGTTTTTGTGAAGCGCTGAAGAAACAAAGGCTGCATCAGCAGCCTATTGTCTTTATTTATTGAGAAAAGCGCATGCGGTGATAAACGCGTGCTCTTGGAATTGCTTTAAGCCCAATTCTTTTAATGAAACTTTGACTGGCGTGGCTTTTAAGGACTCTTTCATTTCTGAGCTTGTCAAAATCACAGAGTCTATTGTTTCTATTAGCTGTAAGGCCGCTTCTAATTTAAATCCGATGGCACTGCCGGCAAATTTACCCTTGGTTGGGCGTTCACGGATCACGATTTTATCAACACGGTAATCTTCCATCAATTTTTTAAATTGTTTTTGGAAAAGACGGATTTGCTCCGAGCTTGCCGCATCAGTGATACTTACTTTACGCGCACGACAATCAGGCACATTAAATAGACCTTGATTCATTTCAAGAAGGCAAATGTTGGCTTCATTGCTTTTAAAATCGACAGCACAAATACGCATTGTATCTTTATCCCAGAGTCATAAATGAAAGCATTATATACCTAATTAACGGGGAAAATCTCCATTTATAGGGGATCTGCATATCCGTATTATCGTGAGTATTACTTTGGAAAAAGCAAGGAATGTGAGAGATGAGATCTATCTGAAAGAAAACATGAGAAGACAAGGTCCGTCTATATACATAAGAAAATTGAAGATGAAGCTCGTTGGCAAGAATGAAAAGCCCGCTGTATCGATGGACTCTGAAATTGGGCTTTGAAATAGAAGCCAACCCCCTACAGATTCAAAGGTAACGGGTATAAATGACATATCCATTGATTTTCCCTGTATATGGAGCGACAAAATGTTCATCCGATTCTTAAAAAAATCCGATATAAAAGAAGCCGATTTGACGCCAGAAAAAATCTACAACGCAAGAAGAGATATAATCAAAAAACTTGCTTTTGTGCCCTTGTCTTTTCCTGCAGTGACACAAGCGGGTATTTTTGACTTCTTTGGTTCGGAAAAAAACGAAGAAAAAGACCCTCTTTTTAAACGAGCATCTCTTCATTCAAGCAAGGTAAATGAAGGTCTTTCTTTGCCTCTAACCCCAGAAAAAAAAGTCCTGACGTACAATAATTTTTATGAATTTGGTACTAAAAAAACAGATCCTGAAAAATACAGTCAATCCTTCATTGTTGATCCTTGGAAATTGGAAGTGACGGGATTGGTGAATAAACCCATCACCTTAACGTACGACGATTTGCTCAAAAGATTCCCCTTAGAAGAGCGGAATTACAGAATGCGTTGTGTTGAAGCTTGGTCAATGAACATTCCTTGGATTGGTTTTTCCTTGGCACGTCTTTTAAAAGCGGCTGATCCCTTAAGTCGTGCTAAATATGTGGCTTTTGAAACATTATTCAGCCCAAAACAAATGCCAGGACAAGACTCAAATTTTGGCGGTGGAATTGATTTTCCATACATTGAAGGCTTGAGAATGGATGAGGCCATGCACCCACTCACCCTTTTGAGTGTGGGTTTGTATGGAAAAACATTGGCACCGCAAAATGGGGCTCCTATCCGCTTGGTTGTACCTTGGAAATACGGCTTTAAAAGTATTAAATCCATTGTGAAAATTCATCTTCTTGAAAGTCAACCGAAAACCACGTGGAACTTACTTGGGCCTAAAGAATACGGCTTTTATGCGAACGTCAATCCCAAAGTGGACCACCCTCGCTGGAGTCAAGCGACAGAACGTTTTATCACTGAAGGGAATCTATTCAGTACGCTACGACAAAATACCCTCCCTTTTAATGGTTATGAGGAGGACGTAGCGAGCCTCTATCAGGGGATGAATTTAAAAGAGAATTATTAATGAAACTGAAAAAAAAAGGACTCTTTTGGATTAAAATTGGTGTTCATGCGTTAAATATTGGTTTTTTTCTTTATTTATCCTATTTGCTTTTGAGTGAGCAATTGGGAGGGGATCCGGTCGATGAGATCACTCATTTTACGGGCATTGCGGCCATCAACACTTTATATTTTACTTTAGGCATCAGTCCTCTTTCTCGCATTTTGCGTCAAGGATTTCTTCTTCAAGCCCGCCGCCCTCTTGGCTTGTATTGTTTTTTCTGGGCGAGTTTACACATGTTGACGTATTTTTCCCTTGATTTGGCCTTCAGTTTTTCCTTGCTTGGAGAAGAGATTATTCAACGTCCTTATTTAACGATAGGCGCGGTCAGTTGGATTATTTTGCTTCTTTTGGCTTTGACATCGACAAAAAGAATACAAAAGATCATGGGAAAAAAGTGGCAAAGTTTGCATAATTTTGTCTATATCGCCTTGATATTCACACCAATACATTTTTATTGGTCTGAAAAATCGGAAGTGATTGAGCCTCTTTTCTATTTGTTTTTCTCTTTTATCCTATTGGTTTTTCGCTTTCGGCGCTTAAAATGGATCCTTTATACAAAAAGAATGAAACATACATTGTAAAATGAGATTTCAAAACACCCAAAATTGAAATCTTATTTCTATAGGTTATATTTTTTTGCCATAATTTATAAAGACTTATTGTATCTTCTTTTGGAGTGGATTTTTTTGCTAGATGAACTTATCGCGCAGAGCTTGAGAAATTTTCAGTCAGATTGCTTGAATTTTTCTGAGCAAAATTATCCAACGGTGCATAATCGTGGAATAAAAGAAAGCCACTTAGGTCGTGCATTAACCCGCAGAATAAGCCATGCCTTTGAAAAAACGGACACGCAGGTTTCATCCTGTGTCATTGAAAATATCTCTACCTTGTCACAACCAATATTTTCGATTGATACTTCAAAGCATCAAATATTAATTGTTGTTCATCGTTTGTTGAGTGCCAATTTTGAGAGCAGGAAAGCCTTGATTAAAGATGTTAATGGCACTTTGAAATTTGTAGATAAATGTACGAATAAAGAAAATAGGTTAATTATTATTGCTGATCACTGGGCTGACCGCTCTATCGCCAGTAAATCGATTCCAAGTTGGTGGTTGGGGCATCAACCTATACATCAAATTGAGTATGCTGAGCAGGGTATAAAATTGGTTGACGCAAATCATTTTCTTTCAGATGACATTGAAAATGAATCTCAATTACAGGGAGGGAAATACCGTATTTATCATCCTCTCCACCGTTATAAAGATGGGCTTCCTTTTTTTAAATATATGTTATTAACGGCAACGTATTGTGTTTGATGGCGCAATGGTTTAAGCGTTTTTTCTGAATTTTTTACCTTTGATACCGCGAGGGTGTAGGTTTCGCTTGTTCAACTTAATTAAAGGTGCATTTATGCTCATGGGATTCATTTACCATGGCGAGCACATGTACGGTTTTTAATCGTCCTATAAATGTGAAGTGTATGAGATTCGTTTACTCATCAAACGAATAAAAATGAATTTGCTCAATATTCTATACCCGTCGCCTTTGAAGGTGCGTGGATGTTGGCGGAACCCATCAAACAGGGGTAACAAATTGACAATGGAAGTCTGAGGGATCAGA
>CAMRBZ010000254.1 GCA_947040595.1 uncultured Enterovibrio sp.
TGTATAGGGTTTTTCTTTGATAATGCGTTATTCTCAACATTCAAAAGAAAAGTAGAAAGAACAAGATGAATTTAAAAAATTCCAGTTATATCGATTCTAATAACGAGTTAATCAGAAATTGCGCTGGAAAAATCACGAAGAACAAGTCTGGTATTTTTGATAACGAGTTATTTTAATTGAGAAATTCATAATGATATTATACCCGTCGCCTTTGAAGTTGCGTGGTTGTTGGCTGCGCTCTCTCAGCTCAATCACATAGTACCTCTATGCTCAGGGGCTTCGTTCGCTTGCCGCCTATACGGATCTTCAATTCCTTTGGGTATATCGTTTATTTTACGCTGCATGAATGCTTATATATTTACTGGAGTTGGTATTTTAGTATGTAAAAATGAGGCTTCAAACGTGCTTTGAGGTACAGAATAAGCACAATAAATAACATGGCATTAATGAGCGTTAATTATTTATTAGCATATTACTTACATTTAAAGCAGGTGATACGTTTCAGAGTTTTTTTATTAATATAAAATTCAAAAGTATCTTTTTACCTTTTTTGGCATGGGTGTATGATGATCAGAGGTATAAATTCGTTATTCCGCACCTAATCTCAATTTTTTGAAATCGGATGTTAAAATTAAAAGTGAAAGGCAAATTTTTCACGTAACCTCACATTTAAGTACGATGTAATGGGCAGTGTTTTGTAAGGCTGCCTAGAAAAGGATGTTATTCTTTTCATGTGCGGAATGTCGGATAAATAATAAAATAGGAATAAATGTTTTTTCTCATTTTAAAAATATCGACATTAAGACATTTTGTATTTTTTGTACAATAATTTAGATCCTAAATTTCGCAAAGATTTAAATAATAATGATTTTTCGTTATTTTGATGCATCGATAATAAATAATGAGATGAGGAAAATACACTTTTGAGTTTTAAGGCCTAATGTTAAAAATTTGATACTGAGTGTGGAGCGACAACGAAGTGTTTTTTGCTGAAAGGGATGTTATATGAGAAAAAAGATATATTTTTTTGATTTGTTGCGTGTTGTGGCTGCCATTGCTGTGGTTTTGATTCATGTGTTGGGGCCCTACAGAGAAAAATTAGGCGATATACCTGATTGGGAGTGGATGACGGTTATTACGTTTAATTCTTTTAGTCGTTGGGCTGTTCCCGTTTTTATCATGATAACCGGTGCATTGATGCTCACAGATAAGCGTCCCATTGATGGGCGTTATTACATCAAAAGGCGTTTTGGGAAAGTATTTATTCCTTTTCTTTTCTGGTCGGTATTTTATGCTTTTTTATCTGCATTTACATTAGACGGAATAAATTTCAACATTACTTCTGAATTGTTATTTAATCTGCCATTTCATGAAACGTATTATCATTTAGGATTTTTTTATTATTTTATTCCATTATATTTTGTTATACCTTTCTTTCATTGGTTGGTTCAAAATATTGATATAGATAAAACAAAAGTCTTGGTTGTTTTATGGTTGTTGTGTAGTGCGTTATCTTTGTTTGATGTTGATACATTTTTAAATTCAGACATCTTACTTTACAGCGGTTATTTGCTATTCGGTTATGTTTTGTATCAGCAGCGTTGGCCTCGATTCGGCTTTTTGATTTTATCTTGTGTTTGTATGTTATTCATAACCGATTACATGGTCATCTCAGAAAGTTTTGCCAATAATGAATACACGGTAGGCTCGTGGCTTTCATATAAAACACTCAATACGGCTCTTATCGCAGGCGGTGTATTTGTATCTTGTCGATACATCTCTAAAAAAACAAGTGAAAAAACACGTAATAATTTGAGTTTTGTAAGTCAATATACGTTAGGTATTTATTTATTACATCCGATATTTTTATGGCCTTTAAGGCATTTTGACCTCTATTTTATAAATCCAATATTGTCGATTGTAATCTGGACTTTTGTTGCTACAGGACTTGCATTGTTTGCGAGTTGGTTGCTTTCTCGAAGCTCTAGAACGGCTTGGCTTGTTCCGTAAATAATCGTACAAATGTAGAATTCAGATTAATTATTTCAAATAAAGGTGCAGTCTAAATGGGCTGCATTTTTATATGGTTCTTTTTTACTCAGAAAGGGCTGTGTAAAATAAGATTTATCCCCGTCCCTTTTGAAAATGCGAGCTTGTTGGCTATTTTCTCAAAGCCCAATGATGTGCTTATCGTTTTTCCTTCCTGGCTTGCTGCCTACATCTTTAAATCTCTTGGGTATGTGATAGATTTGAATTTCAATAAAAATGAAGAGGTTAAAGAAATTGAAAACGAAATTGATCACCCGTGAAGGTTATAACAAGCTTATGCAAGAACATGACTATCTTTGGGATAAAAAACGTCCAGAGATCACTAAGATTGTTACTTGGGCGGCGAGTTTAGGGGATCGTTCTGAAAATGCAGATTATACGTTTAATAAACGTATCCTTAGAGAAATAGATCGACGCGTTCGTTTTTTACGTAAATTTCTGCCTGAAGTGACCATTGTGGACTATTCCCCTCAGCAAGATGGAAAAGTTTTTTTTGGGGCTTGGGTTGAGATTGAAAATGAGAAAGGGTGTTTCAAAAAATTTAGAATTGTCGGACCTGAGGAAATCTATGGACGTAATGATTATATCTCTATTGATTCACCTATGGCTCGCGCTTTACTAAAAAGGGAAGTGGGTGATGATGTGACAGTCAAAACTCCCGAAGGAGATAAAGAGTGGTTTATTAATGAAATTGAGTATGTTAATAAGCATGAATGAATTTATTATTCTTCACAAAATAACCGTGCCACTCTATTTACAATGAGTCACTCTTTTGAGGGAGATCATGTTTCTTAGTGCGTTTATTATGCAATTTGATCATGTATATGAACGTTTCATTAAGTAATTTCGAGTAACGAAGCGTTTCTATGTGATCTAGTTATCAAATACATAATCCAAATAAGAATATTATCCACATCAAATAAGTGAATATTTAGTGTTATTCTTGTTGGTAGAAAATGAAATTAAAATTAACCTCTATTTCAGCTTGTGTTCTTTTTTCTCTTTTTTTAATAGGCTGCACAAATGAAAGCCCATCTTCTTCGATGAGCAAAAATTCAGAACAATATAAAAATGTCATTAATCGTCAAGGTAACCCTCAATTTTTACGCGATTATGACACCTACAAAAATTTAAAATACAACGCTTTTTCAGATAATGGCGCCTGGCATGGCCATTTATTGCCAGAAACGAATGAAGGTTACGGTGCGGTGGGTGGCGTGATGCAAGTCACCCAAGAATACGCACATTATATGTCAGATCAAACCTTTGATAAGTTAACGCTTACTGACCTCTCTACAGGTGAGTTGATTGACTTGAGCTTGGCTGAAGCGAATATTTATAGCACCCCAGATTCTTTGGTACAAGAGCTCACTACGCCAACAGTAAAAGTCTCAATGTTGCTGCGTTTCGTTACCAATCGCACGTCTTTGCTTGAAACAAGGATCACGGATCTCACAGGTCAAGAACGCATTTTAAAGGCCTCTTGGCAGGGGAGCTTGCTGACTCAGGCGATTTCGAGTAAACCCGATCGATCCGTAGATGATGAATATCCAAGCTATGGACGCAGCATCACTAAAACACTTTCTGGCTTATCTTTTAATAGTAATGAAATGAAAAACAATTGGGCGATAAGAAATGATGCTGACGCTGCATTTCTCATTCATCGTTCGAGTAAAACAGAGGATGTTATTGAGGGTCTTAAATATACCCAATCTAGCAATATCATTTTGAAGGCGAATAAAGAAACCGTTTTATATACCGCTTATTCATATTTGCACAATGCTAAAGAAGTCAGCGCTGAATCAAGCAAAATAGTTCATATTCTCAATGAACCCACTCAATATATGAATGCCAGTAAAGCGCGCTGGGCTGAATACCTTAAAAAAGGTTTAACAAATTTAAATGCCTCCGAGGATCAAGCCCGAGTGGGTGTTAAATCGATCATGACTCTTAATGGTAATTGGCGTTCGAGTGCTGGAGACATAAAATTTGATACGGTTACTCCGTCTGTTACTGGTCGGTATTTTTCAGGGAGCTTAACTTGGCCTTGGGACACATGGAAGCAAGCTTATGCCATGGCGCACTTTAATCCAGATGTGGCAATGGACAATATTCGTACTGTTTTCCAATTTCAAGTGCAAGAAAATGACAGTGTTCGCCCACAAGATAAAGGCTATTTATTGGATGTGGTGAGTTACACCCAATCAGAAGCGCGGGGTGGGGCGGGATCTGAAAACTGGAACGAACGTAATACAAAGCCTTCTTTGGCCGCTTGGGCTGTAATGGAAATTTATAACGCCCTTATTCATGAGCATAACCGACCCAAAGATGCCCAAAAATGGATTGATGAAATGTATCCGAAACTGGTGGCTTACCATGATTGGTGGTTACGTAATCGTGATAATAATCAAAATGGGGTGCCTGAATACGGCGCTGCGGTTGATTCGGCTCATAATACGGACAAAGCCGACGGAAATCGCATGTATGTTGAAGTCACAACAGCAGAAGATCT
>CAMRBZ010000255.1 GCA_947040595.1 uncultured Enterovibrio sp.
TGAATGAGCCTAGCCAGCACCCACATAGCTTCAAAGGCGAGGGGTATAGCAAGAAATAAGGCAGCGATCGAATGGATATTCGCCACCCAAAAACAAATTATTTTTATTTATCTTTATTGTTTTTTTGCATGATAAATTGAGAATTTATTGTTTTTCTTTATTAAATTACAGTGTCCAAAAGCCTTTTCTATGTGTTCCGGATAGCGTAAGAAGTGATTCGCCACAATGAATAATTCTCCTTGGGAATGAAGGTGTTTTGGGGCCTCCTCTAAAAAAGTTTCTGTGGCGCTGTAATGTGTATTGATTCCTTTGTGAAAGGGAGGGTTGCTGATTATCGTGTCAAATTTCGATGAAATTTCACTGTAAATATCCGAGGCAAAAACAAGGCCACTCAGATTATTAATGCGCAAGGTCTCTTTGGCACTGAATACGGCCAAAGCGCTGACATCCACTAAGGTCACTTTCACATTGGGGTATCGTTGCAAAATGGCCGCGCCAAGCACTCCCGCTCCACATCCAAAATCTAAAAGTGTGCCTTTTTGTTTTGGAAGAGACTCAATCAATAATTGGGAACCTAAGTCCAGCTCACCTTGACTAAAAACACCGGGTAAGGAGCGGATAGTGAGCGCTTTTCCTTCAATCATGAGGGGATAGTCTGTAAACCAATCATCAAATACAAAAGAAGAGGTTTGTTCGCATTGCCCCCAATAGAAGCTGCAGCGTCTTGCTGAATCAAATTTCGTTATTTTCCCATAAGGGAGGAAGAGTTTTTCAATGCTTTTGACACCGCTTCTGTTTTCTCCCACAACCACTATTTCAGTGCCTTCTCCAAGACTTGACATGAGCATGGAAAGTAAAAAGGCGGCTTCTGCTTTGGCTTTCGGCCAGTAAAAAAGCACCATATCTATTTTATTTTGTTTTTTGTAGCATTCTGAAAATTGGACTTCGATGTCTTCAAAACGCTGCATTTTTTTTGCATAAATAAGGTTTGTTGTAAAGAGGCTGATGCTGGCTGCTATATCACGCAGTTCACTGGCGTAGGTGTCTTCTAATTCACCCGCAAGGAGAAGGTGTTTTCCATTAAAATAATCAAGTTGTCTTGCGATGATTTGGCTTGGGGGACTGTAGGGCATGAGGGTCTCTAGAGATACAAGGAGTAAAGGGGATTTTCCCACAAAACGGGCTTGGGTGGAAATAAAGAGAAAGGATTGAAAATTTTTGGGTGTTTTTTGTTTTTTTGAGTTTGTACTCAAGACATTTGAACGTGCAGCTAGGCGCCAAGCGAACGAAGCCCATGAGCCTAGATGTACTCTGTGATTGGGCTGAGAGAGTGCAGCCAACAACGCTGCTCCTTCAAAGGCGAGGGGTATATTGAAAGAAAAAGTTTGGCCTCGGTGTCCTTCTTTTTTTTATGTCGCTTATCTGATCGCGTGTATTTCTCTTGTTCTGTTGCTTGATTTTCATTTTACTGAAAATCAAGCTTATTCGAGTAAGAAAGAAAAGAGGCTTTTCTTTCTTGCTTTGTTTTTCATCTAAGAATCAAATGGAAAAATCATCAAAAAATGAGGTATTAAGAATTGTCTTGTTTTTCCAAAAAATGACGAAATTCAGTTTCGTACATACGGTACAGAACCAAAGTTAATGAGAAAATAATAGGGCCATAAATGATCCCCATTAAACCATAAACTTGAAGGCCGCCTATCAATGAAAAGAAAATAAGCAAGGTGTTCATTCCTGAGTTGCCTTGCATTAAAAAAGGGCGCAGTAAATTATCAATCGAGCCAACGACAAGCACGCCCCAAGTGGAAAGAAATAAAGCCCATTGCCATTCGCCGGTTAAAAGTAAATAAGTTGCAGCTGGAAGCCAAATTAATGCCGTTCCGACGACGGGAATAAAAGAGGTGAAAGCCATCATGCTTCCCCAGAAAAGTCCCGGAAACCCAGCAAGCCACATGGCAAAACCACCGACAACCCCTTGGGCCAATGCGGTCAGAAATGATCCCATGACCGCCGATTTTGCTACTTTTTCTGTTTCTTCGAGCAAGGTGTCTTCTTGGGTACGAGAAAGTGGGCTGACATGGCGGAGTGTTTGAATGATGGTATTGTGATCGCGAAGCAAAAAGAAAAGCACAAAAAGCATCAACATGAAATTAATTAAGGTTCCGGTGAGATTGCTTAAGAGTGCAGAACTCATTCCTATCATGTTAGAGCTTAATGATGAAACGGTGGAGGCGGCTTTGGAGATCAGATCTTGAGGGTTAATCGAGTCAAAAGGCAATAACTTATCAATGGACTTAATGGCGGATTGGACACTTGGCATATTCATAATTTCTTTAGCCCCGCCGTGGGTGACCCACTCATAAGCTGCGCCAAAAAAAGAAACACCTTGATGCAAAATGGCAAGGCTGACAATGAGTAACGGAATAATAATAATGACGGTTAATAAAGTACAAGATAAAGCCGCTGCAAGATTTTTGTGTGATTTTAACCTGAGTTCGATTTGTTCGTGCAGGGGAAAGAAAAGCAAAGAGACGATAAAGGCCAGCACGATAGAGCTGATATAGGGGGCAATGAGATTGTAACAAGCATAAACGGCCAGGATCAATGCTGCAATGAGTGTCCAGTGGCGCGGTTCTGCTTTAAAAAAAGTTCCCACGATCTAGCTCCTTATTTTTCCTTCGACGAAGGGGGCTGTGAAAAAATGAATGTATTTGATTATACCCCTTGCTTTTTAAAGACGGGGATGTCGAATTTTTCGCACAATGGCGTTCGGTTGGTTATTTATGAGAGAGTGGTCCTATGGGGTTAAGGTGTCTACCCGTCGTCTTTAAAGTTGCACGGGTTTTGGCTTTTTCCAGTCCATCACAGAGTACATTTATGCTCAAGGGTAATGCAATTTCTATCGTATTATCGCATATTAATGCAGTTTCTTGACAATAAATCACCGTCATTACTGCAATCTAAGTCCCTCTTTTATTATGAGAGAGGCGACATAATGAAGGGGGATAAACATTGTTTTATCAGGGGGGAGACCCCTCAGCGTTCATGCGACTGCTTTCTTTCATCTCATGACAGAATGCGCTGATGCTAAAAGACCTCAATTGCTTTCGAATTCGCTGCAAGTTCAAGGGTCTTGACTATACCCGTCGTTTTTGAAACTGCCTGGGTGTTGGCAGTTTCGCTCAGGCGAATCACACAGTCTATCTATGCTCAGGGTCTTCGCTCGTTTGCCGCAGGCGCGCATCTTCAAGTGTCTTGGGTATATATTTTTATAAAATAGAGTCGTCTTTTTTTTAAAAAAAAAGAAAGAGCATCAATTCTTCTTTTTCATGGTTTGTTTTTTGTTGGTTTTTTGAGGTGGCCTGGGTTATGCATTTTGTTTTTTTATAATGCTTCAATATTCCATTTAACAATCGATTTGATTTTATTTATATGCCTTGTTGGTTTAGGTTGTCATTTTTTATTGACTCGACAAGTGATTTTATTCGTATTCTTTTTTGTGCTGAATTAAAGCGCCTTTTTTTGTGACGCTTTTTGCATTGCTTGTATAGCATGTAAGAGATCATGCTCGTTTTTCCACGTTTCGGTCTTTCATTTTTATTTTGAAAAAGCGATCTGTGATTCCTTTTTTTTCTTTATAGAGACGCGTTATGTTTATAAAATGTGCTTTAAAAACAGGGAGGGTGGACATTTTATAATGGGAATGCCTGTTTATTAGGCATCATTTTGTTTTTTTGTATAGATTGTTGTGCTCTCCAATAAACGAAAGACAAAAAGAGTGTTTGAGTTTAGCTTTTAGCTTCAAGGTCGGTGTTTAAGAAATTGAAGAGAGCCTTGATGAAGATACGTCATTAATTGTTTTTCTGAAATTATATTTAATCGGTTATTCTGGCGCACTGATATTGAATTTTTTAATCAATAGAGCCAACTTTGATTCGCAAGGTTAATGAATGAGGTGTTCAAATTTCATTGTTTTAGATTTAAAAGGTGAAGCACTTTAGCACGACGGTTTCTTTTGTTTATATTATAAAACCTCTAATAAAATGTGGGATTCTTCTTTTTCTATCCCCTTAAAGAAATGATTGGGATTAAGTTGTTGTGATATTTCATGCTATTTCATATCATTAATAAATGACATTTCCTTTATAATTTGAAAAGATCTAAAAATTTAACATGTTTCTTTGAGAATATTTTAAATTATAAGTATTTTTGTATTTTAATATCGAAATTCATTTGCTTTGTGAATAATTGTTTTAAAGGTTGAAATGAAGCTGAAGACCCTTTAAAAAAAAGGAGGCGCGAGCAAGTAAACAAATTGCTAAACAGAGGTATTTCGTTATGCAACTGAGAAGGCGATAGAAAAAGCATTAAGCCTTGTTTGATAAAATAGACATATCAATACATTCCCTTGCGCAATGTTTTAATTAAAAGTTTGGGTTCTAAGTTATTTAGTTGAGAGAAATGAGCCTGATTCCTTATTCCCAAGACACTGAACGTTGCGTGTAGGTCCCAAGCGGGTGAAGCCTCTTATGGGTTCTGAGCATAGATGGG
>CAMRBZ010000256.1 GCA_947040595.1 uncultured Enterovibrio sp.
TTTAAAGATGCAGGGTTCTTGTCTTCGTTCTCAAAGCGCCATCAGAGAGTGCATTCAAGATCTGGTGTTTTTCATCTTGGCACCCAGTGTATTTCCTGGATGAAGCGTATTTCAATGCTTCGGATTTTTTGTAAATCATTGAATTCAAAAGAATTCCATATAAGCGAAAAATTAATATTTCATTTAAAATCAATGGCTTAGCTCGATTTATTCGGAGGGGTTTCAATGCCTGTTCGATCTGAAGGTATTTTAAGATGAACGAAAAATAATGAGGGGTTTATCTCCATTTTGACAAGTCATGTTTGAAGTTTAGCTCCGCTCAGGATAGGTTTAGAGCATCCTTCATTACGGATAGGCTTGTTGGGGTTCAATATGATGTCTCGTTCAACAAAAGAAATACTGGCTATTTTGAAAAAAGGTTTTGTTTCCTCTTGTCAGCCTGTTGATGATGGGCCGATGGACACGCCCGAAATTATTGCCGCAATGGGGCAAGCTTCTGTTGCGGGCGGGGCTGTTGCTTTGCGCATTGAAGGTATTGAAAACATAAAAGCCACACGGCAAAAAGTCGATGTTCCTATCATAGGTATCGTGAAGTGCGACTTAATGAACAGCCAAGTCAGGATCACCCCCTTCATTGACGATGTCATTGCTATCGCGAAAGCAGGGGCCGACATCATTGCCATTGATGCCACGCAAAGAGATCGGCCCACCTTGGTTTCTGATCTTATAAAAGCGATACATGATGCGGGTTGCCTTGTCATGGCAGATTGTTCCAATTTTGACGAAGGCATTGCAAGTAAAGAGTTAGGGGCTGAAATAATCGGTACAACCTTGTCGGGCTATGTGACAGGGGATGTGCCAGATGAGCCTGATTTGGAATTAGTGCGATCTCTTCATCGCGCAGGTTGTTTTGTGATGGCAGAAGGACGATATAACACACCCGCCCTTGCAAAAGAAGCGATTCAGTCTGGCGCTTCTTGCGTGACCATCGGCTCTGCTATTACACGGATAGAACATATTTGTGGTTGGTTTGCAAAAGCGGTAAAGCAAGAAACCAAGAGCCTTGAAGAGGTACTTGGATGAGCCGTTGTTTGGCTGTCGATTTAGGCGGTACGAAGCTTTCAGCCGCGCTGATTGAACATGGAATTATTTTAAAAAAACAATGCGTAGAAACCTTGTCTTCTTCTGATCCGGCCGTTTTAAGCGCGGCACTTTCTGATCTTTTAGTGCCTATGTCATGTGAGGCTGATGTTGTTTCTGTTGCCTCCACAGGGATCATCAATGACGGCATTTTAACCGCCTTAAATCCTGAAAATTTAGGCGGATTAAATGCCTATCCCATCGAATCGATTATTGCCTCTATGACCGGATTAAAAACATGGGTTATCAATGACGCTCAAGCTGCCGCCTGGGCTGAATTTAATCGCTACGAAGCACAATATCCGAACATGGCATTTATTACGGTTTCAACAGGGGTTGGTGCGGGTCTGGTACTGAACGGGCAACTTCAAATTGGCGCCCGAGGGATCTTTGGACATGCAGGGCACATGCTTGCTGACCCGAATGGACCTCTTTGTGGCTGCGGTCGTAGGGGGTGTGTTGAAGCCCTTGCGTCGGGGCGTGCAATGGGCTTTGCAGGAAGCGCATATTATAACCAACCCTGCACGGGAAAAGAGATTTACTCTCGTTATTTAGACAATCAACCGAAAGCCCGTGAAATTGTTTTACGTTCCGCTGAGGTGATTGCTCAATTAATAGCAAATTTAAACATCACGCTTGACCTTGACGCTGTCGTGCTTGGGGGGGGTGTGGGTTTAGCACCGAATTATCTTAGCTTGGTTGAAGAGGCGCTTTGTTGTTTGCCCCTTGTGTATCGACCTAAATTATTACCGGCGTTATGCGGTACTGATGCGGGGATCATCGGGGCATCACTTTGGGCAGAATCAAATTGCACCCTACCTGTTACCTTTGAAATTGCCTGAGTTTTAGCGGCGCTCTCGAAGCTGAATCACATAGTTTGTTTATGTTGAGGGGCTTTGCTCGCGCCTTTGAACTGACTTTTTTAAATCTCGTGGGTATGGACATCATTTAATAGAGACCTTTTAGTTCATATTAATTAAGGAGCATCGCCATGGAAATACAGGCTTTTGGGGCTTTGAATTACACCGTACTTCTTGCCTACCTCGCCGTTATTATGCTTGTGGGTGTGTATTTTTCGAAAAGACAAAAAACGGCAGATGATTATTTTAAAGCCGGTGGACGAATTCCTGGTTGGGCGGCAGGTATCAGTGTTTTTGCAACCACATTAAGTTCGATTACTTTTATGTCGATTCCTGCAAAAGCATTTACTGACGATTGGACATTTTTATTCGGGCAATATATTAGTATTTTGATTTTGCCTTTTGTTTTTGTTTATTACATTCCATTTTTTAGAAAACTTAATATCACTTCAGCCTATGAATATTTAGAACAACGATTTGATATTCGAATGCGTCTTTTTGCCAGTCTTTCGTTTATATTATTTCATGTTGGGCGGATCGCGATTATTACCTATTTAACCGCATTGGCCTTAATGCCTTTCATCAATATCAATCCTTTAACGATTGTTTTTTTAATCGGTGTTCTTTGTATTGTTTATACCTTTCTTGGCGGAATTGAAGGCGTCATTTGGACGGATGTGATCCAAGGGATCATGCTTTCTGTTGCTGCTGTGGTGATATTTATTATTATTTGTTTGAATGTGGACGGTGGGATAACAGAAATAGTACGGATGTCATCAGATGCAGATAAGTTTTTTCCTGCAGAAAAAATGAAATGGAGCTGGACTGAAAGCACGGTTCCAGTATTGATGATAGGTTTCCTCTTTGCAGGGTTACAGCAATTTACAGCAAGCCAAGATGTTGTTCAGCGCTACATTGTGACAGAGTCTTTAGCCGAAACGAAAAAAGCCTTAATAACGAATGCAAAATTAGTGGCTTGTGTACCGGCCTTTTTCTTTGCGATAGGTGCTGGGCTTTATGCGTATTACACACAGAATCCGCAATTATTACCTGAAGGTTTTAACACTGGCGGAATTTTACCTTTCTTTGTTATTTCAGAAATGCCCGCCGGGGTTGCAGGTCTGATTATTGCCGCTATTTTCGCCGCTTCTCAATCGAGTATTTCAAGCAGTTTAAACAGCATTTCAGCTTGTTTTACGACGGATGTTTATGCGCGATTTGGCAAAGAGAAGTCTTCGATAGAAAAACTAAAAATTGGACGCGCTGTCACGGTTGTGGCTGGTATTTTAGGCGTAATTTCATCAACTTACCTTATCTTGTCGAATGAAAGTGAATTGTGGGATGCCTTTAACAGTCTGCTTGGTTTAATGGGCGGTCCTATGACGGGTTTATTTATGCTGGGTGTCTTTGTCCATCGTGCCAATGCGAACAGCGCAATGCTCGGCGTCATTTGTTCTGTGATTGCTATTTTGTGGGTACGCGCCAGCACGGATTTGAATTTCTTCTTTTATGGTGTGATTGGGACTTTGATGGTGGTGATTGTCGGGTATTTGAGTGCGCCACTGTTTAAAAATAAAACGGATGAAAATAAGGCAGAACCTCAGCCTTTGTAAAAATGATGAAAAGAGAAAAGCTTGGATTTGTGTCTGGGCTTTTCAATTTAAAATATGCAGACACATACAAGAGAGAAATGACATGATTTTAGGTCACATAGAAAACCCAGAAACCTTCACTTATCTGCCTTTGGCCCTTCAAAAAAGTGTGGCATTTTTTAAAGACAATGAGATGACGTCTTTGGCTGTGGGTCGATATGAAATAGATGGTGATAATATTTATGTCAATGTGATGGAGTTTGATACTCAACCCGAAAATGAAAAGCTGGCAGAAGTCCATAGAGACTATATTGATGTTCAATTTTTAATCTCAGGAGAAGAGAAAATTTGCTTTGCTTTACCATGCGAGACGAACCCCATAGCGAAAGAATATGATAAAGAAAGTGACGCTTATTTGGTTGAGGCCATGAAAGGGGAATTAAGTATCATTATGAAGCCCAAGATGTTTGCCATATTTTTAACAGAAGAGCCTCATAAGCCAGGCTGTATCGTCTCACGTTCCTCATCGATAAAAAAAGCTGTAGTGAAAGTAAAAAAAGAACTTCTTAAAGTTTGTTAAATCAGACGCTTAAATATTTCTCGCGATTGTAAAATAAAACTACGCTAAACATATTCTGCTCAGGTTATATTTTCAAACGCGAGAAAAAATCCCGCTTAATAAACATAAACTCCGCTAAGTAATTTTAAAATAAAATGCGTCGATAAAATAAATCGGCTTTTTCGAATGAATCGAGAAAGCTGCTTTGCAATGACGAATGATATCGAAACAGATTAGATTCCGTAATTTAGTCATTCTTATTCTTATTCT
>CAMRBZ010000257.1 GCA_947040595.1 uncultured Enterovibrio sp.
CAGCTGTTTTATATTTCAAAGCTATCCTGGATTTTTTCAAGTCTGAAATTGAAATCAAAATTGAAAGGTGCATTTTTCACATCGCCTTATGTTTAAATTTGAGTTAATGGGGCGTATTTTGTGAAGCGGCCTTGAAAGCCGTGTTCTTTTTTCATGTGCGAAATGACGGGGATATGTCTATACCCGTCGCCTTTGAAACTGCGTGGGTGTTGGCTGCGCTCGTTCAGGCCAATCACTGAGTCTCTCTATGCTCAGGGCCTTCACTCCTTTGCCGCAGGCGCGCATCTTCAAGTGTCTTGGGTATATGGATTATTTTTTTTGAAGAGGTGTCCTTGAGATATTCATCATATTGATTGCATGAGCTCAGGTCTTAGGTCACTCTTTATTAGATTTTATTTAATTTGGACTGCATGTGAAACGTTCTCTTTTTCTTTTCGTTATTTCTTTGATTTTGACGGCTTGTTTTAAACCCACAGACAGGGGACAGCAATATAAAGATGGACGTTTTGATGCAATGCTCAATCCAGCTCAAGAGATCATTTCTGACAACCCAAAAGATTTTTCTCTGTTTTTAAATCAGTTAGAAAAAGTAGAAAGCCTTTCTCCTTCTTTAACAAAAACACACCTTACTTTGTATACCAATGTAAAAAACTGGCTTGCACAAAGTGCCGACGTTTCGACCTTGAGTGATTACGGCATTTCATTGCAACAAATGAAGGGGGGGGATGGATTTGGCAATGTTTTATTTACAGGGTATTTTTCTCCCGTCATTGAGCTGCGAAGAACGGCAGACGCCCTCTTTAAATACCCCTTATACAAGATGCCCTCTTGTGAAAAAAATTGCCCGACACGCAAAGAAATTCACAAGGGGGCGCTCAAGGGAAAAGCCCTTGAGTTAGGTTACAGTGCCTCACTTTTTGATAATTTTATCATGGAGGTGCAAGGGAGTGGTTTTGTTCATTATGGCGATAAGAGTGAATTAGAGTATTTTGCTTACGGCGGTAAAAATGGCCATCCTTATGTGAGCATAGGGAAGGTATTGATTGATAATGACGAAATTTCAAAAGAAGAAATGAGCCTCAGTGCGATCAAAAAATGGGTGCAAACCCATAATGAAAAAGAAGTCATTCAACTTTTAAATGAAAATCCCTCTCACGTTTTTTTCTTGCCTAAAGCGGCCGACCCTGTTTCTGGAACGGCGGGCATTCCTTTATTGCCAGGGGTGTCTGTGGCCTCTGACAGGGAATATTTACCGATGGGCACCGTGTTATTGGCCGAGGTGCCCTTGATTGATAAAGACGGAAAATGGAGTGGAAAACATGTGATGAAGCTTCTGATGGCTCTGGATACAGGGGGCGCGGTAAAACAAAGTCATTTGGATCTTTACCACGGTATTGGAGAAAAAGCAGGAGTGGAAGCGGGTCATCGTAAGCATTTTGGACGGGTTTGGGCCTTTTCAAATCCATCACGCCCTGACGTATAAAAAAAATCAATGCATTTCTTTTTGAGGCCCGCAGATTAAAAAGCGGGCTTTTTTATTTTAAAAAGAATGTTATAGCAGACGAAGCTGGACCCCATATATACCCGTCGCCTTTGAAACTGCCTGGGTCTTGGCTGCTCTTGCTTACGCCAATCAGATAGCATATCTATGCTCAGAGCCTTCACTCGATTGCCGAAGGCGGGCATCTTCAAGTCTCTTGGGTATAGATTTTTGCTCTGGTGTGCCCTGAAACCCCAGATCTGAAGAGCTTAGGATATCAGGCAAAGTAGATTAATCGAGGGTTTCTCGATTAATCACTGTTCATCTACACAAACTAAAATTAACGCGCCTGCTTTACCGCTTGTATGGGCACAGACAAAACGGGGGAAAGAATTAAAGCTTAAGTAATGCACCCTCTGTGTAAATTTTCGGATTTGGATTCACAAAAGGAAGACGCCCGGTTTTTGGGTCGTCTCCTGACTGCTCTGCTACAAGCTATGCATCATTAGGAGATTGAGAGGATTCTGAAAGATCAAGCCTAATCCCCGTTTTTTGTTGAGTGATAGAACATACAAGATGCTAAAAACAACAAGACAACTGAAGGACATCACCCATTTTTACATAATAATGGGCAAAAAATTGTTGGCTAAAATGAAGCGAAGCGAACAGCGCGCTGTTTTAGTCCTTGTTGATTTGCTTGTTAGTTTTACGTTCAACTTGGTTTTCTATTTTATTTAATGAATTAGGTATGAATTTCTCACTAAAACCAGAAATAAATGAAATAACCATTAAAACATATATTCCGTTTTCATTATTGTTAAAGGTCGATAGGATTAACCCCGATGCTACAAAAATATAAGTTGCAACTCCTGCAATAATGGATGCTAGTAATCTCTCTGCACCATATATTGCATACATCCAATAATCAATAGCTCTTTGATGAAATACTTCTTTCGCTTTTAGTGAAACGGACAGAAAACCGCCTAAAACTGCAAAAGAAATTGAATATAAAACAAATGTAAAATCAGGGTTGTTCGACATAAAAGGTGTCTCCCGATTTATATAACCTATAAAACCAATTAAAACGCATAATACGGTAATTAAAAATGCGCCTAATAAGTAAACAAGACGTCCATATGTTTTATGTTTATAATCTTCTTGCGCATCAGCTTCAATGCTTTGTAGTAATGCATTTGATGCACTAACATCACCATGTATAGCTTTAACAATTGCTGAAGCCGCTCGATGCCTATAACTTGCATCTGAACCAGATCGATAAAGGATGGATTTTAACTTGTCAAAATTATCTTTTACTTTTTGGAAGTTGATTATTGGTTCATTATCTTCTTCAACTTTTGTATAAATAAGTACTTTAAGTGAGTCTACTCCTATGGAATCCTCTATTTCATAAATAATATATTCATCACCCCTAGCATAAATCTTTTTTATGAGGGAACCGTTTAAGTCTTTACTACCAACTATAAACAATTTAAGTGTTTCTTCTCTCTCTTTTAAATATTTCCCCGGATTAATTGTAGGTATTAGGGTTCTTATATTGGCATCATGTTTTTCTGATTTTTCGTCTGTCGGCATAACTATAATCCTTCGACTAAATTGACTGTAAAACTAATATTTGTATAGTGAGCATGCGCGTTAGTGTCATTGGGCTTGTGAACCTAACACTTGATTTTCATATAATATAAAAATATGACGAAGGCATTTATATAGACTTACAAAAGCCGAGCATTGCAAGCTTAAAGTGCTTGCGTATAAACGTTTAACTGCACTAGTAAAAACGGGCACAATTAAACTTTTGAAATAAAAAGAAAATCGTTCATTTTCTTCAATTATTATTTCATGTAAACGCACGTGCGCATTTTGCAAGGAAATGTATATTTAATTGGTTGATTTTAATGTTTTTGTTAATATTTCACAAGGGTAAATGCGTGTGATTTGGTCCTGAGCCAAACAATAGGGTATAGATGTATAACTTTTTTCGCGTTTAAGTAGCATGAAAGCTCTATTTTACAAAACCGCAATTTGTGAACTTTTCATGACCCGCCTTCTTTTGATCTTGATCTTGATTTTTCATTTGACCTTGCATTTGCTCTTGCTCTTATCCCGAGCATCGCAAGATTGTTGAAAAATAAAAGACAAATGCGTAATGACGCCATGGATGGTGGCATAAGGTTTGTCATTTATTTTTAAGCTGGAAATATTGTGGATCGCAGCTGGGAGATGCAAGAGGGGCAGCTTTTGAGCCCCTCATGCACGCGGGTCGGGTGTGGGCTCAAAGCGCACGCTCTTAAAAGGTTAAGATATCAGCCCAAGCAAATTAATCATGGAGAGAGTGATGGCTGGAGGTTAGACGATTCACTGCCCTTTACACCAAACGTATTTCCAATTTCTTCCCAAGGGCAGATGCAAACTTCTCTAAAGTAGAAAGTTTGATATCCTCTGAGTGATTCTCAATTCTAGATATTGCGCTTTTTTGAGTTTGTAATTTATCAGCAAGATCTAGCTGAGTAAAACCAGCATTTTTACGAGCCTCTTTTAATAACATACCAAACTTAAAAGCTTGATAGCCTTCTTCGTAGCTTTCGGCAAACTCTGAATCTATCGATTTACGTTTAGTTAAATACTTTTGAAGGTCGCTCATGATGATTTTCTCCGTAAATAGTCTTTCTTACGAGTTTCTGCTGTCTTGATTTCCTTAGATGGTGTTTTCTGACTCTTTTTCTGAAATCCATGATTCAATACCACCAGATTATCACCATCAAAAAAACCAAGCAGCCTAAAAATGTTTCCACTTACTTGCACCCTTATTTCCCAAATTCCATCGGTATTTACAAGTTTCTTCAAGTAAGTTTGCGGAATGACATCTATACCCGTCGCCTTTGAAGTTGCGTGGTTGTTGGCTGCGCTCTCTCAGCC
>CAMRBZ010000258.1 GCA_947040595.1 uncultured Enterovibrio sp.
CTCAGGGGCTTCGTTCGCTTGCCGCCTACACGCATCTTCAATTTCTTTGGGTATAAGTCCATTTGAGAAAAAGATAAACATAAATAAAGTTTCATTTGGTGTTTTTTAATTCGAAATAGGCTCTCAAGATAAATGATCGGTGTAGAATTTCGCCAACTCATTGATTAACTGTTGCTTAACCTTTTTTTTACGATAAACTCGCCTTAAATCACAACCTCAAAAACGTTAATTATTATTTACAAATATGTATGTAATTTTGTTTTTATTAATTTATACACTGTTAAAAATAATCAACTTTTTTGTATGCAATAAAACTGGGGATTAAAAAAATACCCGATTGATTCTACCCGCACATTTTGAAATTTGATGCTGATGGTTAGTTTCGCGAATGACTCTTGTATCGAGTATTACCAAAAAAAGGTAAGCATAATGATAAAAAAAACAAAACTCGCAATATTTTGCTCCCTCGTTTCTCTTACTCTGGTTGGGTGCCAAATAGATCCACCACCCTCTTTGATTTTAGTTCAAGATCAGGGACTTGAAGGTTTTAAATTTATCGGTATGGAAAAATCACCAGAATCAACACCACTTCACTACTTGTGGCGTTTTTCATGGGACGGTTCGCCAATTGGGAATACTTATACAGTTTGCCAAATAAATAAAAGCTTAGAGGATCAGTGTGATGTTATCGCCACCATCCGTGATAGCAACCACATTGATCTCGCGATTTCTCCTTTGACCGTAGCTGAAAATGAGGGGTATTTTGTTTTAGCGAGTCGAGAAGGTCAAAAAACCGTGTCGAGCCAAACAGAGCATGCATCCTTAAATGAGGTAACGGCATCCATTATTGAATTTTTACCCGCAGATCTTCTCCCAAAAGACTATTTTGGATTCGCCGCGATGAGTGGAAATGGGCAAGTCATTGCTATCGGAGCATCTGATGTGGGTGGAGCCCAAGACCAACCGGGTCCCGGTGCTGTTTATATGTATACGTTCACCCAACAAAATGGCTGGCAACAAAGCGCTATCGTGACGGCAACAAATGGAGAAAACGGTGATGAATTTGGCTATGCACTCTCATTGAGTGACGATGGCAGTACCTTGGTTGTTTCTTCAAGATCTAAAGAAGCAAAAAAAGGCGCCGCCTATCTGTTTACAAGAACAAATAATGATTGGGTTCAACAAAGCATATTAGTGGCAACGAATGGGAAGGCTGGGGATAGATTTGGTCAGAACCTGACGGTAAGTGGTGATGGCGCTACAGTGGCTGTTTCTGCTCCAAGTGAAAGCTCTGCATCGGTGAATACACCCGAAGACATCTCACTGCCGGCATCTGGCGCAATCTACATTTTCGAAAAAGAAAGTAACTGGGCTCAAACAGATTATATTAAGGCATCTAATCCATTTGAAATGGCTCAATTTGGTTCAGACATTGATTTAGATAAAAAAGGGAAGGTATTGATTGTTGGAGCCCTTCAAGAAAAATCAGATGGTCTAGGCAATGATAATTTACCCGCCTCTGGTGCTGCGTATATTCTCACTAAAACCCCATCGGGTTGGCGTGAAGATAAATTATTAAAAGCAGATAATTTACAAATAGCCGCTCAATTTGGTAATGCAGTGTCAATAAATGATGCAGGAAATCGCATTTTGGTAGGGGCATTTACTGAAGCATCGGATCCTAATGGGATTCTAGACCCAAACCAATATAATCAAGCGGGTGCAGCATATATTTTTGATTTAGTTGGTGGTTCTTGGGACCAAACTGCATTTTTAAAAGCATCAAACGCAGAAATGAATGATCATTTCGGTTGGTCTGCAAAGATAAGTGGCGATGGTGAAACCCTGATTATTGGTGCCCTTAAAGAAGACTCTAATGGCACAGGCATCAACAGTGATACTCAAAACAATAACGACTTATCAAGGGCTGGTGCGGTTTATAAATTTAAGTTAGAAAATGAAATCTGGACGCAAAAAGGTTATTTGAAAGCCCCGACACAAGTGGGAGCCAAAGATTTTGGCCGCAATTTAGCCATCAACTTTGATGGAAAAGCCGTATTGCTTTCAGGTTATAAAAATTCAGCCGGTATTGTTTATATGTACTAAATAAAGTTAAACACGGAAAATATACCCAAGACACTTGAAGATGCGCGCCTGCGGCAAACGAGCGAAGGCCTTGAGCATAGATGGACTCTGTGATTGGCCTGAGCGAGAGCAGCCAACACCCACGCAGTTTCAAAGGCGAAGGCCATAAAACATTCACCGTAAAATGCCGCAAATGATGCGGCATTTTATTTTTAGCCGACATCCCTCACATGAAAATAATTATATTGACTCCTCGATTATATCCAAGGTAATTGAAAATGCGCCCCTGCGGCCCCCCTGAGCATAGATGGACTCTGTGATTGAGCAGAACGCGCGTAGGCAAGACCCACGCAGCTTCAAAAGCGACAACCCTAGGCTGATAAAAATTGCCCATAAATCCAGATGAATTCGTAAGGTACGTGAAAAAGTATGATTTCAACGTCAAATTTTTAAAAATCGCGGTTCGGTGCGAAAGTTCGGTGCGAAAGTTCGGACGTCCCCTTGCTTCAGAAGCCATTCTTATTTTCAGTATCAAAATACCGCGCCATGGGCACATTACTCAATAATTTCCTCATCGACCCTGACTAAATCCTTTTAAATAATAAAAGGTACGCGGGTGTCTCTCATTGTTGAGATTGAGGATCCTGATTTTTCTTAATGAATTTAGCTTTGCCAATCTCTGTTGGGAGACCTGATTGCACAGCCAATGCCGCCCTGTAACGATTTACTTTCATTCCATTTTGATACAACCAATCAGAGACCTTTGGATCTGGCAGCGTCATGATACGCTTAAACGTTTCATCTTCATCACGCGATAAAGGACGATGCACTTCGACATACACCGCCCCATCAGGCTCTACGCTTATTTTCACTGGCTGATTGATCACCCGAACTTTTTCATCCAATTTAACCCGTCCATAAAGCCAAGCAATGTCTTCAGGACGCATTCTGATACAACCCGCACTGACCCTCAATCCAACGCCGAAATCTTTATTCGTACCATGGATTAAATATTCTCCAGCGCCATAATCAAGACGAAGCGAATGTGCTCCAAGTGGATTATCTGGGCCTGGCTGCACAGTTTTAGGTAAAATAATGCCTTTTTCTACTTCGTATTCTTTTCGAATCGTGGGCGTAGGGTACCAAATTGGATTTTCATTTTTTTCTGTTATTTTGCTGAGCATAATGGGAGTATCACGTCCAATTCTCCCTATACCAATAGGAAAAATATGTACTTTTTGAGATCGGGTATCAAAATAATAAAGTCGAAGCTCCGCGAGGTTAATGAGGATCCCAACATAAGGAACCGGAGGCAAAATAAGCTGATGGGGAATGGTCAAAAACCTATCGATATCAGGTAAATAGGGGTCAACATCGGGGTTTATCGACAATAAAGATAAAAAAGGCACATTGTATTTTTTTGCTATTAACTCTAAATGCTCTCCCTTTTGTACGAAATGCACTTTTCGTTCACCCAACAAACGGGTTCCCTTTTCAGGTAAAGGAAACTCAAGTGCCCGAACAATAAAGGGTAAAAAAAAGAAAAACAAAAAAAACCAGCCTCTCGACATCTAATATCTTCTCTTTTTAAAGAAACTCAAAATAAGTGGCGCCCGACGCCCTTGAAGGCCCCATAATCGGTTCGCTTTTCGCCAAACATTGAATTCGATGAGATGGGATCCGCGTCATAAAACCACCTCACCAAGCGACATCTTTAAATATTTTGGATAATATACCCCTCGCCTTTGAAGCTGCGTGGGTGTTGGCTACGCTCGTTCAGCCCAATCACATCGTCTCTCTATGCTCAGGAGCTTCACTCGTTTACCGCAGACGCGCATCTTCAAGTGTCTTAGGTATCATTCTCAAGTTTAGCCCCCCTCTTTGTAATACAGGATTTAATTCCTTTCTGTCGCATTCTTGTATACCCCTCGCCTTTCCCTATG
Source organism: uncultured Enterovibrio sp. (assembly GCA_947040595.1). Lineage (GTDB taxonomy): Bacteria > Pseudomonadota > Gammaproteobacteria > Enterobacterales > Vibrionaceae > Enterovibrio. Next base: position 4,029 of record CAMRBZ010000258.1, read on the forward strand.
TGCCAGGGTGTTGGCTTCGCTCGCTCAGGCCAATCACAGAGTAAATCGATGCTCAGCACTTTCACTCCTTTACCGCAGGCGCGCATCTTCAAGTGTCTTGGGTATATATAAAGAAGTTCGGGCTTGTTCAATGCTCGAAAAAATGGTCAGCAATGCAGCCCTTCTTCTTCTTTTTTATATAGCGACTGCACCAACTTGGGCATAAACTAAAATAACTAACAAAGACATTGTAATTATCGCAGGAATTGCATCCTTCCAGGTATCAAAATAAAAATGGAAACAAATTGCACCCGCTGATGTACCCAATAAAGCAAGGCTACCAGCAATGCCTAGATAACCAGGAAGCCACAGAAAAATTGCACCAAATAATTCAATTAAACCAATTA
>CAMRBZ010000259.1 GCA_947040595.1 uncultured Enterovibrio sp.
GAAATAACGCATGTTCATTATTTAGTCGTTTCGATTATGCCCGAGATATTTGAGGTTGCGAATCAAGGGAAAATGAGGGCTCCTACTGAGCATAAACAGGCGATAAGATTGGGCTGAACGAGTGCAGCCAACACCCAAGCAACCTCAAAGGCGAGGGGTATACCTTAGCCGCTTATCATTTGATTGCTCCCTCAAAAAAAATGTAACCAACATTCCGCGCATGATAAAATAACATTGATTTATAGGCACTCCGATAATGATTTGCCTACAAATACATATCAGTGCATAACTCTAGTGCAGCTAAGCTCAAATACCCATACAACTTAAAAATATGCAGAAGGCATTTATATGGACTTACACAAGCCGAATATTGCAACTCTAATGTGCTTGTGTATAAACGCTTAGCTGCACTAGGTGAAAAATTTGCATTTCAATTTTTATTTCAAAGTCAAATTTTAGAAAAGTGTCATTAGCTCCGGAATGACGAATGTTGAATTAATTGGACACCCACGATTAATTTGATTGGGCTGATATTTTAACCTCTTAAGATCCTGGGCTTTTAGCTCACACCCGAGCAAAAGTCATATGGGTTCAACAGCTAACCCCTCTTGCATCTCCCAGCTGCGACCTACAAGATTTCCAGCTTAAAAATTAAAGCCAAATTTGCGGATACCCAAAACATTTGACGCTGCATGTAGGCGGCAAGAGAGTGAACCCCCTGAGCATAGAGGCACTCTGTGATTGGGTTGAACTAGCGCAGCCAACACTCAGACGGCGGGTATAGCAGGTTTAACGCATTCCCGACGCGCCAAGCGTAATCGCGGCATCCATGCCGCGATTACGCATTTATCATTGATTTTTCAGCAATCTTGCGAAGGTCGGGATTAGAGCAAGAGCAAGAGCAAAATCAAGATCAAAAGAAGGGAAATCCTGAAAAGTTCGGAAATTAAGGTTTTTTAAAAAAGAATCTTTCATGCTATTTAAAAGCGACAAAATCTGCACATCTATACAAATAGATTAATCGATATACCCATGATTAATTTATATTTTCTTGCGAACAAATAGAAATTAAAAACGCAAGAATAACCTTTCATAAAAAACCTTTATTAAATGTCAGACGAATAAGTAAACAAAGTTATCATGGGTTTCTCGTTATTTCGGCGCGAAGGTGCTTAAAAGACTTAATATTTCACAAGACAACTGGTTAAAACTCACTCATAAATTTGGCTCGATATTCCATGGCGCAGTGGGTTCACAGGAAGAGCTAACCCATTATTGTGATCATTTAGAAAAACGACGAAAGCATTTTGCAGGAAACTGCAAAATGCTTTAAAACGGGCTGAGTCAGCACAACATTTTATCCCTTTAAAAAACAAAAAGAATAACCTCTGTTTAAAAATGGATTGATTAAGGCTTTTTGAAAATCATATTTTTTGTTCAATCGAGCAGCATGGATCCTTCTTTTCATTTTGTGTTCGTCTATCGGAGAAATGCATCATTCCCAACCGATAATTTTTGATCGATAAACCCGGACATTGAAATTTATCTCATCGTTTTAAGATGACTGGCTAATACAGTTATTCTCATCATCAAGGCGGTTATTTTCACTTGTGAGCAGATAAATTCGGTCATTGATCACCGAGTCATACTGAGTAAGCGATTTTTCTCATTAATCGAAGTGAGTCGTGCAAACGGCCCCTTGCTCAAGCATGAATTATGATGGGTGGGCATGTTAATTTGAGTGATTGAGCAAGGGCTATTTCGCTGTTAATATCAATGGTGAATTATGCTGAGTGAGGTGTACTTTGTTGGTCATTATTGATGTAACTCATTGGGAAAAAGACGAGCATAATGCCATTTTCCCTGTTGGCGCACGCGACAAAGAAATGATTTGGTCTCCAAGTTATGCGAGTGAGGAGATCAAGCCTCATTGGCCTCACTTATTTAAAGAATCTATCGCACGTTACCCCGATCAATATTGGACTGAGCTGGTCGCTTATATCGTATCTAAATATTTAGGTGTCGATGTTCCTAAAGTTTACCCTGCGATTAAACATACTCAAGAGGGGATTGTTTGCGGCTCTTTGATTGAATGGTTTTATGATGTCAATACTGAACGACACATTCCAGCAGGATCATATTTTAAAAAGCGCATTCCTGATTTTGATGACAAGACAGGAAAAGAGCATAACTTTATCGATATGGATGCGTTGATCCGCAGTTTTTCTCAGTATGCTGCATTATCAACCCCTCGTTTACAGTGGTTGTCCGATATGGCTCTATTTGATGCATTGATTGGAAATACAGACAGGCATCAAGAAAACTGGGGAATTATTTTTTTACCGGATTGTACGTGTTGCTTGAGTCCGCTCTTTGATAACGGGACAAGCTTAGGGCATGAACGTTTTACCGAAAATGTGCGTGATTGGGATAAGCACCGTTTAACCGATTATGTTATGCGTGGAAAGCACCATTTGCGATTTAAACGTGAAGAGCCAAAAAAACGAATTCCACATTTTGAATTTTTGAAAATTCTTGCAAGCAAGAATACTGCCACAAAAACTCATATACAGAAAAAAATAGATAACTTAGACTTTGACGCAATGATTGTCGAAATAGCAGATTTAATCCAAATAAAAACAAAAATCCCTTTTACTCAAGCGCGTTTTGAATGGATAAAGAAAAACATTGAGCTTCGCTTTGAGTTAATACAACAACATTTAAGACACGATAATGATTGAATATTTATTGCATGTAAATACACTTTTTTTGACTTGGCAATCAAATAGCGATCGCAAACGTTATTTGGTCGGTGTGCTTAAAAAATCGAAAGACGCTGATGAGCTTTCGTATCTTGTCGATACCGAAGATTATAACGAAGCCCTTAAAAAGGGTTTTTGGGGATATCCTGCTTTTCCTCTCGATTCAAAGACATATACCAATAATGTGATGGCTACCTTCATGAAGCGCTTGCCGCCTCGCTCTCGTCGTGATTTTACAAAGTACCTGAAAAACAATCAGTTACCTGAAACTTTTAAAGGTAATGATTTTGAGCTGATAACTCATACGGGAATTATGTTACCGAGCGATGGGTTTGATTTGATCCCTGATTTATCAAAAGCAACAGTGCCGTTTGATTATGTAATGGAAGTGGCAGGGACGCGCCATCACTTATCTTTTGATGAAGTCGGTGCAATTAAAATTGGAACACCGGTTCAATTTGAATGTGAAGATGAAAACGAACATGATTCTAATGCGGTCGCACTTTTGATTGATGGGAAAAAAATAGGTTATATCAATAAATTGATTTGCCCGTCTTTTAGAAAATTGATGTCGAAAAATATCTCTTTTCAAGTGCTGAAAACGTCAGGTACCCTTGAAAGACCATTAATTTATGTTCAGTTTTCTGTTCGATAATTCAATCTGTACATACATAAATTTTCAATGGAGATGAATATAGTTTTTTCATCTCCTTCTCTCTTGTAATTAAATAAAACAACAAAGCCACCCATGTTTGTTCTCCAGCTCTCAGGTTGTCTCTTAGTCAGATCTCAGTTCATTTTTTCAGCATTTATTGACTCTTTAGCGGCGCGATAACCCGTCAACCTATTTTGAAATTTTGACCCGTCGTCCCAAACCGTTGACCCACTCGCTACCTGTTCTTTTTGTATCGTTAAATCCACCCCGTTTTGCAATTGAAAGATAAGCCTATTTTAATGAAGGAACACTGCCTTTTAGCGCCTTTATGCGGATGTAAATGCAGAAGTAACTTCCATTAACATTCCTCTAAAAGATTGTTATATTTTGTTTTTTCGTGAATTTCCGCTTCTTTTATGAAGCCTTTTTTCTTCAGGTATATCGAAACGTATATACCCAACGCACTTCAAGATGCGTGTTTTAGTTGCTGGAAATTATCATTGAGCCGGCTTGATAATTTGTCGGCTATTTCTGGTAATTTTTCGCTGAAAAACGCTTTTATTCCGGCACTGAATTCTTGCTTATTTTTAAAATAAACATTGTTTCTCGCTTCTTCGTTCATCACTTTCCAAAGCCGTTCTATCGGATTTAAATTTGGACTGTAAGGCGGAAGATAATGCAACTCGATGTTGTACACATAAGCACAATCTTTGACTATTTCGGTTCGGTGATAACCCGCACCATCCAAAATGAGATGGATCTTTTGCCTCGGTGGATAATGCTTTCTTAATTCATCAAAAAAGAACACGATGCTTCGCGTGTCGACACGCTCATTATAAGTAACAATCGTATTGGCAATATCGGTTAAATTCAGCGCCCCAATGATGTTTAAACCTGAGCGATTTCCCGTGGTCTCAATCACTTTATCTTGGCCGACACGGAGCCTACCGCATGTCACTTTGCTCGCTTGCGTAGGATGGACGGCATCCA
>CAMRBZ010000260.1 GCA_947040595.1 uncultured Enterovibrio sp.
ATTGGGCTGAGAGAGCGCAGCCAACAACCACGCAACGTCAAAGGCGACGGGTATAGGCAATAGCTGCGGCGTCTCTTCGTGCCCCCGCAGCTTATTTTACGCCTTATTTAACAGCGTCAATGGCGACGAAAGTCATCGCGCTCAAGGATGGATTAAACGCACCACCAAAGACCCTGCCGCGCGCATAGATTCAACGTTGTGACTTAATACAATGCCTGCTGACGGGGAAAAATATTGGTGTATTAATTCACCAAAGCTGTCAAATTGCTCTGCTAATAATTGATCTTTTTCAACGGCTTGCATTAACACGACGCTCGGTAAAATAAATCCGCCCTCAACGGCGCGAATGGAGGTGACTTGAGCACTTTCAATGGCAGGTTTGATTGGGGTTTCTTCTCCCTCAAGCAGTCCATAATGATGACAAATATTAAACACGCCTTGCACCGTTCTTGTCACCAGTGCCTGATCGGTATAACGCCCAATACCAATTTCAACAGTGATACTTGGAATACCATTTTCATTCCATACCGTTTCGAGCACACCCAGATCACCAGGATCGTTTAATATGGCTTCTGGGTTGAGTAAACGCGCCATGTTAAGGGCATCATCAATGCGAAAATCTGCAAAAATATAAAGCGGATACACGGTGCCTGATGTTTGGGTATGTAAATCGATAGCAAGAGAAGCGTTGGGTTTAAGTAGGTGTTCCCAAATCGATGCAACATATCTTTGAGGCTCATTTCCATTGCTGTTACCTGGAAAATGTCGGTTTAAATTGCCACAAGAAACATCTGGATCTGAAGAATTAAAATCACGATTATGCTGTAGCATTCCGGAAAGATTAAAGGTTGGAATAATCGTAATGCAACCTGCCAGCTCTTTTCCTTTTAATTGCTGAGCAATTTGATGGGCGCTCAGCACCCCATTATATTCATCCCCATGAACGCCAGCGGTGATCACTATTTTTTTTCCCGCTTTGGCTCCTTTAAATACCCATACAGGCAAATGTTGCCATTGTGATAGAGCATTGGTCGCCACACGAAACCAAAATTTATGGGTTCCAACCTCAAGAGTGTCTACGTCCAAGTGACGGATCACATCAAGGCCGTCAATTTTATTATTTTGAATAAATATCGTCATTTTCTTTCTTTTTAAAAAGTAAAAAAGACGAGGGTTATCTCGTCTTTTTATTAAAAACCTTGCCAGAAATACAACTTGAAGCTGTGATCTAACAAATCGAATGAAGGTTAATCGAAACCCGCTAAATGCGCACCGACGACCGTTATACTGGCCATGATAAATAGCAGCAAGATAAAGCGCCAAATAAATTTAGCCCAATTGCCCCAATCAATACGACACACCCCTAATGTGGCCATTAAAGATGCCGACGTAGGAACAATCACATTGGTAAAACCATCACCAAGCTGAAAAGCCAAAACAGAAACTTGACGAGAGATCCCTGCAATATCAGAAAGTGGCGCTAACAAGGGCATTGTGAGAGCAGCTTGGCCTGAGCCTGATGTCACAAAGAAATTAAAAATCGATTGGAAGACATACATAAACCAAGCGGCGACAGCAGAAGGCAAACCACTTATCGCGTTACCTGCACTATGTAAAATGGAATTGAGAACATTCGGCTCATCGTTTCCGCCACCAATCAGTAGCAATACGCCTTTTGCGCACCCCACTAATAAGACAGGCGTTAACATCACCGCTGCGCCTTCCCTAAATGATTCAGCGACATCATTTAAAGTCATGTTATTTAATTTAAAAATGCAGGCAATCAAGGCGACAATAAAACCCATGGTAAAAAATTGAGTCGCAATTTCTGGAATATACCATGCATGCTTAACCACGCCCCAAACCACCCAAACCATGGTGGCAACCACAGTGAACATCACCAAGGTATCGCCAAAGCCCCAACGTGCTTGGTGCTGATTTTCCTCGGTATTATTTCTAAGGTAAGCGTCAGAATGAAAGCTTTGAGACAAGGAGGGATCCGATTTAATTCGTGCAGCATACACCATAGTAAAAGCAATGCCGACGAAAGTGAAAGCAGCCCACATGACCATACGAAATGTCATGCCAGAAAGAACAGGAACGCCAGCTATCCCTTGTGCTATTGCGACGGAAAAAGGATTCATCCAAGAGGTGGCAAACCCGACTTGTGTGGCGACATAAGTAACCATCACTGTGGTGATCCCATCATAACCCAGTCTGACCATCAAAGGGGCAATGATGATAGCAAAAGCCACCGCTTCTTCACCCATTCCAAACACGGCGCCGCCAAGAGAAAAGAGTAAAAATAAGACAGGAATAAAGAGAAATTCATTCCCTTTTGTTTTATCAATGAGCTTAAGAATACCGTTATCAATAGTCCCTGTGCGCATGACAATGCCAAACGCTCCCCCAATGATAAACATAAACATAATAACGCTCACAGACGAGCTTGAAACGAGACCTTCAAAAGGGAAGTTCATCATTCCTATCTCACCGCCTGAGGCGAAAAATTTCACACGATCATAAACGGCATCTCCATTTTCATCGGTGAGATAACTAAAAGAAGCAGGGTCAATCACGGTACGTGTTTTTTCAACACCATCAGCAACAAAAGAAACGGTTTGAGTATCAAACTGACCAACAGGAACAAGGTAACTTAAGCCTGCCGCCATCAAGCCTATGATGAAAATTAAAATTAAGGTATTTGGCATTTTCCATTTTGTGGAAGAGGCTATTTTGTTTTCGGTTTGGGTTTGGGGTTGCGCTTGAGTCATTCGATCACACTTCAAAATGATATCGGGAATAAAATGTCGTAAATTATGAATAAAAAGTCAAACTAAATTGATTAAACAAATATAAAAGTTCAATCCGTTCGCTTTTCAAGGAAGGTCTTTGTCAAAACCGCCAAGTCACCAAAACGTACAAAACGCGCATTATTCGCAATTGTTTTGGGTATTTAGGTAAGAAAAAGCCATATTTCTCATATTTGCTACACTTGAATGCAATGTTCACTCACTTTTACAAGATAATGATAAATAACCTAAATCCTATATTAAATATCGGTATAGACCGTTGTGATAAACTCCAAATAGACCATCTTCGTATGGTCAATTTACTCGCCAGTTTATGTGTTTCAGGTACTTTGATATTTAGCGCATTATTTTGGTTTGCTTTTAAAAATGAACCTTCAGCATTTATCAACCTCGTCTTTGTTGGCCTCTTTCTTTTCAGTTTCTTTTTAACGAAAAATGGCTATTTATGGATAGCAAGGTATTGGATATTTTTAATCTTCTTTTCTCAACACTTCTATATCCCACTTTTTGTATTATCTGATAATTTTGAGACTGAACTTCTCTTGCTGGTCGTTCCTACAACGGTTATCTTGGTGTTTGATCCTAATGAACGTTTTCCACGCTATGCACTTTCAGTGATCGCCATTTTTTTGCTGTTTCTCGCAAAAACATTTCCAGCCTCAGATCCCATTCTGACACTCACACAAGACAATGCCAAAGCGGCCTATCTGTGCATTATTTTGATCCTTGTTATGCTGTCTTTTGTCCTGATGGATTTTTATCTTCTGGATCTTCAATCCATTAACAAGGCCTCTCGCCAGTATATATATAAAGACATTTTGACAAACACAAAAAATGCACAAAGTATCTTTAATAAAGTAAATAAGCTTTTCTTAAAAGCAAAAAAAACAAATAAACCTTTATCGGTAATCGTAATAAATATTGATGATTTCAGAAGAATAAATCTCATTCATGGAAGAGAAACAGGAGATCGTGTTCTTATAAATTTTAGCGATTTAATAATAGAGAATTTACCAGAAAAGACCCCGGTTGGACGTCTTGTTGGAGACACCTTTGTCGTGTTACTTGAGAATACAAATACAGAAAAAACGCTTGAAATAACACATGAGTTAAAAAATCTTATTAAACGAAACGTTTTTTTAATTGGACATTCTGCGGTTAAATGTAAAGCCCATTTTGGAATTAGCACTTTAAAGAAAGATGATTTTGAAGGTTATTGCCTCATTGATAATGCAGTCATTGCGATGAACGAAGCAACAAAATTAAAAGAAGATAAAATAAAAATATATATTCCTAAAAATAGAAACACACCTTCTTTACCCAATACACTTGAAGTTGCGCGCCTGCGTTAAGCGAGTAAAGCCCCCACGATGTGATCAGGCCGAACCAACCAGCCAACACCCACACGTTTCAAAGACGACGGGCATAACCCGTCATTCCGCACCTGAACTCGATTTTTTAAAATCTGACGTTGAAATCAAAATTGAAATACACATTTTTCACCCAGCGTCACGCCTAGATATGGGTTTATGAAAAAATTCCCACCGAAACCCCTATACCCAAGACACTTGAA
>CAMRBZ010000261.1 GCA_947040595.1 uncultured Enterovibrio sp.
AACAAAATCTAAAAAAGAAGTGAGCAACGCCATAAAGGAAATGATGATGCCATTTCAATCGATATGTCACAGCATCACCTTTGATAATGGAGGAGAATTTGCAGGACATGAAGATATAAAAAAGCATTTAAAATGTGATACATTCTTTGCAAAACCATATCATTCATGGCAACGAGGCTTAAATGAAAACACGAATGGCCTACTCAGACGATTCTTTCCAAAAGGAATGAAAATAGCTGGAATTTCGGATAAAAGAATAAAAGACGTTGAATTTCTTATAAATATGAGACCCAGAAAAACGTTAAATTATCTGAATCCCTTTGAATCTTTAAAAGGTTATCGTGTGTCGGTTATTGTTGAGATCTAGCATTAATGCCTATGAATTTGTAGTATTCATAATCAAGTGTTATGTCAGGATCTGTTTCATATTTAGACAACAAAATTTGTAACTTTTCTTCGCTCATTAAATCGTCAAATCTTCCATTTTTTATTGCATCTAATTTTTCAATGAAAATAGCTTGCATAAATTCCAAATGTTTTTCAGTTGGTTTTGTATCTAAATTTATATAATGGGACATAGAAGTCAAAGCGGGGAAAGGCGCTTGGTTAAGCATCAATGCAAAAGAATCTCGAATTATTTGGCTTGCTCTGCCATTTGCATTTGGGATCATGTGAAGATACATAAAATCGGAAGTTAATTTGAAAATATCAACCATACTTTTATTTAAGTAAGCATTGTAAAGTTTTCTAGCGAACGTGTTAATCATGTTATTTTTTCGTTTAGGATCAACGCTAGAGTATACTTTCAAATAATCTTCATTAGCATCTTCATAAGATAAATTTATATTATAATTGAAATTTTCGATCTGAACGGATAATAATTTATTTAAATTGCAATTAGCCTCTCCGTTTTTTGTTAAATTGAATAATTCATTTCCATTTTTAATATGTTTTATCGGAATCCACCAAAAAGAATGCCTTAGCTCATTCATATATATTCCAAGGTTCGCATTACCATAATAAAGCATGCCAAGAACTTTTTTAATTGAATTACTTAGCATTGTGATTTTTAAATCTTCATTGTAAGACGCGTTTAAGATCTTATTAAGATCGGTAATAAAGACAGAATATGCTTGTAGCATACTTACATTATCATCTACTTTTGTTTCAAGCTTTTCATTATCAGGTGTGTTATATGCAATCAGTGGGTGTAATTTATGTGATTTTTCTACGTAAGTAGAAGAGAGTAATATTTGAAGCTCTTCATCTGATAATGCCAATAACTCTTTTTGAATTGGAATTTCATTGGAAAGCCCAAATTTTAATAAACGTACTGCATCCTCTTCTTGTTTTTTTACGGTTTTGTCCTTTTGGCTCATGAGTAATTTAATAACGTTTTTTTCATTGGAAGGTGAGTTCTGTGTGGGTGGAGGAAGAGGAGATATTACAGGAAAAATAATTGTATTTTTTAGTTTACTCGTTTTAGGTTGCTCGTTGACTTTACTTAACGCATTAAATTTGAGAATGAGATCTGAAACGCTAGTATTTTTTCCTTCTACATTCTCAAAATTCTGTCTTACAGAAGGAGATGGATTTAATTTTTTTCTAACACTATCTTGAATATGTTCATCTGTCTGAGAATTTACTTGTTTACTCGTTGGAAGTGATTCTAGCGTTAATGCTCTTTCAGTTATTGATGATCGAATGTTAAAAGGGAGACGTTCTGATTTTTTACTGATCGTTGTTTTCAGCTCTGACTGCCTTGAATAGGGTGCGGGATGAGTAAAGTAATCTTCGAGATTGAGATTAAATTGTGGCAACACCTGAGAATTGCTTGGATCTACTTGACGATGACTTAATGATAATATCCTGGATTGAACATAATTGACCTGAACAGGTAAAATCTGATCTTGATTTTTATTACATTGGTTAGCTGATATAGTTTTAATTGTAGTTGTAGCACTTCTTACTCGCATTATATTTAGATTATTAACATTTACTTTAGGTGGTTTATAGAAGCTTATAACTGATTTTATTATTTTATTAAACGCATTTACAGGTAAGAACATATTAATAGCCTTATTTTGAGGTTCTTTTGAATTTTAAGTGGGTAAGCAGGATTTATTCACTCTGGTAAAATCCAGCTTGCCAGTAAGTGGTGGTGGCCCGCTTATGTGATTGAGTCTATTTAAGTTTTCATTCTAACTGTGCATAGATACTTGATATTGCAAGCGTAACTGTTCACCGGGAAGGTATTGACAACGAGTTCAACGTTCTAATTTGATTGTTTTTACGCCTAATTCTCATTATTCAGTAATAACGAGTTATTCTACGGCTCTAATTATTTATAAAACAATTGAAATGCATTAAAGACGCTGAAAGTCAAACTGCCTTGGTGCTGTCTCTTAGTCACATTTAATAAATTGAACTTTTTTCTAAAATGACGCTCTGACTTACCATAATCCACCATAAATATTAACCATTCATGCCACTATTTCATCCTAACAAATGGGCAATAGAGCATTTTGCTCATGCCAATCTTGGCGACATTCGCCGTACCCATCGTCTCGTCAGCGGTGTTTTTCACAAGATAGTTGTCACTCTTTGCTTAAATTTTATGTTACTTGTTTGGTGCCGTCCTCGGGCACTTTATCTGGGTTCAACATGACCGCACCAATAGGCTCACAGTTTCTTATTCCGTTCGGCCAACGTATTGGATTTATTTCTTTTGCCGCCTCTAAAACGCGTTTTCGTTTGGCTAAAATATCCTTATCTTGCATCGCATGTCTTTTTCCTGGGGAAACAAAATTGGTAACTGTTCACCGAGAAGGTATTGACAACGAGTTCAACGTTCTAATTTGATTGTTTTTCCACCTAATTATCATTATTCAATAATAACGAGTAATTTTACTAAATCTAATTATCTATAAAACAATAGCAATACATTAAAGATGCAGAAAGTCAAACAGCCCTGGTGAACAGTTACCAAAATTGAGTTTGCTGTGCTTATGTTCATTATTATACCAGGAGACAAAATTTTCAACCCACTCTCTGCTTTCTGTCAGACTTTTAAAGCCTTTAGTCGGCCATTTTGGGTGGTACTTGAGCCTCCTAAATAGAGACTCAGAATAAGGATTATCATTGCTCACTCTTGGTCTACTCACTGAAGCTCTCACGCCCAGTTCTTCAAGTTTTGCTTTCATCGTCAGACATTTCATGGGTGCACTATTATCTGAGTGCAAAACTAATGGCTGATTAAAACATTGTTCACGCAGCACATTTCGTTGCATTAGCTGGGCTGCAAGCTCACCACATTCTCGATCATAGACTTCATATCCAACAATTTTTCTGCTGTAAATATCTTCAAACATATACAGATAATAAAACTGACCTTTGACTATCGAAGGGCAATAAGTAATGTCCCAAGACCCGATTTCATTTGGACTCTTTGCTGTATAGGCTTTCGGTTTACTTCTGGCCATGACTTGTCTGGTGCGACCTCTATGATGGCTTTGCTCATTGGCTTTAAGCACTCTGTAATAGCTTGATTCGCTAGCAATATACACACCTTCATCCAGCAGTGTGGGGACTATTTGCGAAGGAGGTAAACTGGCAAATCTCGCCTCATTGCAGACCTCTAAAATTTGCTGACGTTCATGTTCTGTTAGCTTGTTTGCAGGAGCGGGCCTCACTGCTGTCGCGCGCTTATCTGTTTGGATATTTCCCGCTTTATACCAGCGACGATAAGTGCGCTTGCTCAGCCCTGCAGCGTCGCAAGCCATATCCAATCTTGCGCCATTACTGCGCGCTTCATGGACAAGCTCAACTAACGAAATTCGTTCATCTAATAATGTTAATTCGCCTCGTTGTCGACCCCCCAGAATATATTGAGCTTTTTTCTGAGCACCAGTAACGCAGCGGTCTCCGCCAACGCCTTCTCTTTATATTGCAGTTCACGTTTGGAACCCATTAAATAGGGGTAACAAATTGACAATGAAAGTCTGAGGGATCAGACTGCGTTTTTTGAGTTATTGTTCACGAAAACAATGACGATACCAACAAGACCTTTAATATGCTGTATCAAACGAAACTATCCTCCTCAGACAAATTCGATCTTCTACTAAAAAGCGCCGCTTGCCAAGTCCATGGGACAATAACTTCATTAGCGAATCAATTTTCTCTTTCCCGTAAAACCGTATATTCAGTGCGTGATTCGATTCTCAATTTGTTCAAAGAACTTTCTAGCGAAAAAATGCCTCCTAAAGACATGAGCTGTATCCCTATGTGTCAACCTGCTAATGAGCAATTATGATTTAAGATAAAGTTAATTTCAGGGCGCTATTGAGGAGCACATGATGTCAAAAATTAATTCCCCATTGCCAGAG
>CAMRBZ010000262.1 GCA_947040595.1 uncultured Enterovibrio sp.
ATACTTTTCTATAATTTCATTCGATAATGATACAATATTAATTAAACCAAAAGTCAATTTTATTTTTCTTACATACTGATAAAATATGCTATACCCAAGACACTTGAAGATGCGCACCTGCGGTAAACGAGTGAAAGCTCTGAGCATAGATCTACTATTTGATTGCCCTGAGCGAGAGCAGCCCTGTCTCTTAGTCACATATTTTCGAATCTAACTCTGACTAATTATTGTTCAAATTGCTTATTTATCAGTCGAAATTTCAGTTGTAGCAAAAGGAATCCGTTTAATTGAAGGGATATCAGGAACTCTTAATTAAACAGATATCAATCAAATAGATGCATTTACACATAAATGCTCTGTTATATGAATGAGTAGAATGCGATCCAATGATTTTTGGCGTTTTAGTTTGAGATGTGACTAAGAGACAGCTCTATGCTCAGGGGCTTCGTTCACTTGCCGCCTACACGCATCTTCAATTCCTTTGGGTATAGTAAGAACATTGAAAGAATGCTATTTTTTATTATCTTTAAATTCAAGAACTAAGTCGTTAACTGAATTGAATCCGTTCAAAGCAGTGCATGATTTTTCTATAATATTTAGAATTAAAAAAGTCATAAAAGCATATTAAACCTATAAAAAAGGATTAAAAACTGGATCTTTTCTAATCTCATTTTCTATTAGAATCCAACGATCGATTATTTAATATTTAAATCGTAAAAATCCTTACAATAGGGTTCTTTCTCCTTTAAAAAAAACTTAATCTGATTTAATGCATTTTCTAACACGGCTTTCTGATAGTAGGGGTTTACTGTTTTCTCGAGTGTATGTTGAAATTCAACTGATTGACTTTTTATTATAGCGCCTAAAATACTCTCTTTTTTACATACACAATCGATAACTGTTTTTCCACGAACTCGTCCCTTTTGACGATCACCAATATTAATTGTAGGGACTTTCAGTGATGGCATTTCAATCAAACCAGAAGAGGAATTACCAATTAACCCTTCAGAATATTTATTTAATGCCAGGTATTCTTCCGGCTTAACAGAGGTCATAAAACGAGAGTTTGTTTCAGTATTGAATCTCGTTATTTCTTCGGTAATTTTATCTGCACCGGTGTCTGAGTTCGAACCTATAAAAACAAGATCATATGTAGGTATGATTTCTTTTAAAGCCGAAAGTAATTCATTTACCTGTTCAAGAACAGAAACTTGCGTTAAAGTTTCCGGATGGAAGACGACCATGAAATAGGGTTTTTTCAACGATCCAAAGCTCGTTTCTAACATTTTTTTTGAGGGTAGATCCATAAATAAACAATTTTCTGCTCCTAATGCGCCAATATTAAAAACTGTATTAGGATCTTCCCCCATTTGAATAATGCGATTACGGTACTCATCCGTGGATGCAAGATGAAGTTTACTCATTTTTGTAATTGCATGCCGAATAAATTCATCGTAATTACCGAGTGTTTTTTCACCGCCATGTAAATGAATAATTGGTATATTATGCATTGCAGCAGCTATCGCAACAGAGAATATTTCGTAGCGGTCTCCTAAGATCATCACCGCATCAAATTTATTACTTTGAAAAAATTTACCAAATTCAGTTTGGCAAATCGACATAGATGTTAATATTTTTTCATTGTTTTCTGTATTAATTTTTATGTTAATCAATTTATCGATATTAATACCGTCTTTTTCGATTAATTGATATGTGAGACCATATTTTTTATCACAGTGCATTCCTGTTGCAACGACTCTAAGATCTATATCAGTGTCATCTTTTAGTTTCAGTAACAACCGTTTAATAATGCCATATTCAGCTCGAGATCCTGTAACATAAAGCAGTTTTTTCATAACAACCCGCCTGCTATTTCTATTTCTAATTGTTTATATGCTATTTCTGAAAAATGAAGCCCATCATAAGTGAATTCAGTCGGTAAATTACCAAATTGATCGTAAAATTCTGAACTCAATTCAATCCATTTCACTTTATTCAAGGCATTGATGTTCTCTTTCAAATAGGTATTTAATTTTCGAATACTCTCGTTCGTTCTCTCAATACGCCCTCTAACGGGGGGGACAGAAACTAAATAAATTTCAATTGAGAAGTTAATTTCAATGAGCTTAAGAACAATTTGAGAAATCCACTCTAATGTCAGTTCTTGAGACCAACCATCAATAACTATGTCATTTGTTCCTGAAAACAAAACAACTTTATCGCCTAACTCAGTGATTAAATTTTGTGATAAAATAAAATCTAAATATTCTTTTGTACTAATTCCACTGATACCTAGGTTATTAACTTTCTGATAATTAAGTTGTTCAACATTCCAATAATCAAAGATAGAATGTCCAATCAAAGTAATTGGCTGTTTATTATCCATCGCCAATTTTTTTTCAGAAATACGTTCATGAATAGCCTTGAGTAATATGTTTTTTTTGTTTTTTTGATTTTGAATACAAATTGCCAGTTCGAAATCTAATTTATCGTCAATATCTACAGAATCAACTTTATCCATAATATAAGCAATACTGTCATCACCAAAAAAATGTCTTTTACTTAGATATTCCGCCTTCTTTCCAATAAATATTGCACCATTAGGTGTATATTCTTTTAGGTTCTGCCGGCGGTAATTACTAAAATCCAGATCAAAAAATTTTAAACTCAAGTCGAGGTCTATTGGTTTAATTAAATCAGCATTCTTGCCACTCTCGCTTAAAGACACTAAAAAATTAGCAAAATTTGATTTTTCAAATAGTAATATCGCTTCATTTATATGTATATGATTTCGGAAAGGGGATGTGGGCTGAAGTAAGACAAAATAATCAATATCATAAATTTGTTGTAGTATATCTTCTATTACCATAAATGAAGTAGCAGAATCAGCAGCCAATTCATCAGTCCGCATGATCACTTCTGCACCATACTGCTCGGAAATCGACTTATATTCTAAAGAATCAGTTGAAACAATAATTCTCTCAAAGCTCCCTGATTCCAATGCGGCTTCAATAGTATATGCAATCAGAGGTTTACCTAATAACATTAGAATATTTTTATTTTTTAATCCTTTCGAACCAGAACGCGCTGGAATAATCGCAATCTTCTTAATAGTCAATTTATTAAACCTCTTGAACTGCAAATTCAGAATGTGTAATTAATTGATCTTCGCTAAAATCATGTTCCGCTGTTTTACCTATTACCTCATACCAAAACATTGGACTAATACCATTACCAGGACGCTTAACTGTAATATTTTCAATTGAAAATAACGCTCCTTTAATAATATTACATTTTGCTACAATAGATTTACGTGCAACAATTTTATTTTTTCGTTCAGAATTAGTTACTAATTTTTCATGGCTCCCTAAGGCCAATTCAACAGAACGAATGCCTTGACATAATAAAGTTAACTCTTCTGGTGTAACCGATGCTTTATGATCGGGGCCTGGAAAATTCTTATCTAAAGTAAAATGTTTTTCGATGAAGGTTATACCATAAGGAACAGAAGCAATTCCTGCAAAATAACCTGGTGAATGATCAGAAAAGCCAATTTTATATTTACTGAACGTTTTTTTAAATCCAGAAATTGAATTTAGATTAACATCTTCAAAAGGTGTTGGGTATTCAGTATTGCAATGTAAAATAGTTATTTCTTCTGGCTTCAATCCATTTCGTTCTAATACATCTAAGGCTAACTGAATTTCTATTACCGTTGCCATACCAGTCGATATCACGATGTGTTTGTCTATAATGGGCAAACGAGCTATTTTTTCTAAATACGGTAAATTTAATAACTCCCCAGAGGGGATCTTCCATGTTTTTTGATTACGAGATGCCAAAAAATCAATAGAATCAAAATCAAATGGTGTTGAAAAAACATCGAGCCCTATTTTTATTGCATGTTTTTCTAATTTTATATATTCGTCATAAGGCAATTCTAGTTTACGCGTCATCTCTAATTGAGACTCATCATTACCCGTTACTTTTATTTGATATTCTGCTTTAGGTGCAAATTTTGAAATAAGAAGTTCAGCTTTAAAAGTTTGAAATTTAACAGCATTTACTCCTGCTTTTTTTGCTTCATCTATCATTTTTTTTGCCAAATTAAAATCACCGTTATGGTTACAACCAATTTCAGCAACAATATAAATTTTATCCATAGGACTACTCCTTAGTTAAATGAGCATCGGCAAAGCCGAAGCCTTAAATAAATCAAACGATTAATCAATGAGAATATAACTCTATAGGGCACTCAATGCTCTTATTATATTAATATAAACATCGCTATTTTTCTTTTTACTAACACTAGATATTAGAAAAGAGCGTGAACGCTTATTAAACAAAATACAATTTATTCATATTTATT
>CAMRBZ010000263.1 GCA_947040595.1 uncultured Enterovibrio sp.
GCCTGATATGGGTGGAATGGGCGGCATGGGTGGCATGGGCGGCATGATGTAACCCGACGCAGCCCTTTTAACGCATTGTAAATCAATGAGTTAAAAAGCTATGTAGACACTAAGGGATGCACCGTTGTAGAGAACGGCATCCCTTTTTTTATTGATTGGGTTATGTAATTGGAATAAGTCTATTGCATAGCCTATTTTTTATTCCGCAAATCATCATAAAGATGCCCTGACGGCCTCGCTGTCAGGGCTTCTTTATTTGATGCTTCATAAATTGTCTCGCCCTTTCGTTGTTGTGATTGTTTCACCTTAAAATACTTATGAACGTGAGCACGGCAGGCCAGAGCTTAGATGCGCAATTAGAGGCGCTAAAAACCTGCGATAAAGTCTTTTAAGAAAAAGAATCAGGAGCCAAGGCTAAGCGCCCACAACTGGCTTTAATGCTCGATTATACGAGAGAAGGCGACACGATTACCGTCACAAAGCTTTGCCGTTTAGCGCGTAACACCAAGCATCTTCTTGAAATTGTGGAATACCTTGATGGTAAAGGCGTGTCGCTGCTGGTTCTAAATCTTGGCATTGATACAAAATCGCCAACAGGGCGCTTAATGCTAACAATGATTGGCGCAGTCGCCAGCTTTGAGCGAGAGTTACTGCTTGAAAGGCAAGCAGAAGGAATTGCGATTGCAAAAGCGAAGGGGGAATACAAAGGGAGGAAGCCGACAAACACAAGCAAAATTCATTTAATAAATGAATTTCTTGTAATGAAGATGTCAAAATCTAAAATTGCAGATAAGACTGGATTGAGCCTTTCCACAATCTATCGTATAGAAAAACTATCTCTTATCCCCCAAGAAAGATAAGCGAATTTCATCGCTTATCAATTGCCATTAATTAGCACTTACGGGTTTTAAACTCAGCATGCCAGTCAATAACAGAACTAATATCATAATCTAAGTCCTCAGGTATTGGTGGTTCTGTTGGCCTCTCTATTGATTGGCTATGCTCATGAACAGAATACTTATCCATTAGGCGTTCAATTAGATTACAATCTTCCATATTTATTTTTGCTAAATTGGCAATTTTGTTTTTAGTTTGAACGTCTTTACGATGTCGCTGAATAATATCCGCTAGAAATTCCAATTCAACAACTCTTTCGAGTAAAATTCTGAAGTCACTGCATATGGCTTTCGCCAATGGTGCATAATTTTCGTAACCATCCGAATCAAGTGATTTTCTTGCTTTAGCTAACCTTTCGTTCTTAAGTTCCTTTAATGCATTGAGTGGTTTTTTAGCAAATAATGGTATTGAGCCATGTTCACCACATCCCCAGTGTTCACGCCTTATATGGACGCATGCAGGATCTCCGAGATCGTTGAAAGCACCAAGTAAACTAATTCGGTGAGTAAAGACAATAACTTGTCTGTGAGCTGAAAGTTCTACTAATCGCTTAGCCACACATTGCTCGTATGATTGATCTAGTGATGATATTGGATCATCAAAAATAAAGGGGGCAGTTTGAGGTTTACCATTCGAGTCAGCTAAGAAGGCGGCTAGGCTCACAATGCGCTGCTCTCCTTCACTCAATATATCGCAAGATTTACTTTTATTAAAATATTCATTGGCACCCATCAAATGTAATTTATGCATCACTTTCCCTCTTGATGCACGCGTTTTTGACAACTGAATTTTGATTTTTTTCGCACCTAGTTTATCTAATTCAATATTAAAACGTTGTACGTAAGCATCTGTAATCACTTTTTGTGACACTTCGCCTGCTTTACGTGTGAACTTTGTAGTAGTTAATAATGCGCTCCATTGTTCATATTTCCTGTACTCCTCAAGTCTTTTGACCTCTTGAATGATGGCGTCAATATTCTCTGAAGCCCATTTTTTAGCTTTATAATCATTAAATTCAGTAGTTAATCTTTCTTTATCGAAAGCGATAACATCTTTTTTATGGTTTTCAATTTCGAGATTTAACAACGTGGATTTGTCTGTTAGCGAAACTAACTGTAACGAAGTCAATGTGAATCCTTCAGTTAGAATTTCAGGATTGCTAGTAAGAGCGTCAGATGTTTTTTTAATATCACTCCAAATCTCACTTAAAACAGGAAGCCATTCTTCTTCAACCAAATTTGATGCTGCGATTTTTGCTTTTAAGGTATCTTCTGATTGTATTGTTGGTAGTTTTTTAATTAGATTATCAAAGGCTTGTTGTGCAATATTGACTTCTTTCTCAAGTGTTCCTTGGACGTGCTCTTCAAAAGAATGGAAGCGCTGTTTAGCTTTATCTGATAATGATTGCTGGCAAAGTACACATTTTGCTTCATTGTCGATATTTGGCGAGGCATGTTTTGGATATGCTTCTTTTTTCGAGTATGCCTTCGCTGCCGCCCACATTGCTTTCCAAGTTTGGCTACCTATACCTTCAAGGCAATCATTGCCAGAAATAGCTTTTGCTCCCTTTTCAGCAACGATTTTTGAGGATTCGAGTTTAACATGTGCCTCATTTAGTATTTTACAAACTTGAGGGCTAACTTTAGCGCTGGCTTCTGTAATTGAGACTACAAGTTCATTGAGTTGCTTAGAAATACTGGTTTTTTGGTCTCTTAGCTTTGATGGATCACCCTTTAAGCGTTCATTTAATTCATTAAATTTGTATGCATCATCGGAAGTGTAATCAAAAAAATCTCGAAGTTTTTGTTCTGGGACGTCAGCTTTAAGCCTATCATTGATAGCTCTGATGTATTTGGATTGCGCAAACTCATTAGGCGTATTAGGTAACCTTTTTATTAGTTGTCTCTGCTCCACATCAAGTGTACTTTTGAGAGAGATTAAAAGGACCACAAGTTTTTCAAATAGCAAAACCTCAAGAGGAATGTAAGACATTTCATTTTCGCGGTCTAAATACAAACCCACAGTTGAAGAGTCAAAGATATCTGTAGCGTTTATTTCCGAAATAGGTTTTGAATTTACCTTCCAATCTATTTTCTGAGTATTTTCTCCTTCAATAGTAATCGCGCACTTATTATCGGTGGAAGGCGGCTTGAATATATTCGGTTTCAGCTCAATAGCATTGTTTTTCCCACATGCCTTTTTTAATATCCTTGTATAACCTGACTTACCAGAACCGTTATTCCCATAAACAACAGTAAGCTTTTTATCAAAAGGAAGAGGTGTTCGTGGATTAAGGTCGTCAATACCAACTATTTCACTGATTGAGCTAATCCAAACAGAATTAACGGAATACAAATGGTCAGTAAACGCATCAAAATCAAGTGATTGAGCGCATGATTGACCTATTTCTGTTTTTAGTAGCTCTTTTATCACTTGCGCTTTTTCTGGCGTAATTTCCTCTTGTTTTAAAATATATTGAGCAGCCAATTGAATCCAATATGGCTGTTGATTCAACCACTTAACAATATCAACTCTGATGCTGTTCATTTGATCCCTTACAAAGTGAAAAGAAAAGATTAATCCTTTTTCACTTTTTTTCATACAGCTATACCCTTGTGACAAACTGAAAAACCACCGAAAAGACTGTCTTTAGGGTGGTTTTTGTCGTTTTGACATGTTTTTTTCATTGGGTTGACCCTATTGGAAATCTAATGATTACCAGATTAAATACTCCACGCATAAATCATAAGCTTCTTTGAGTTGCGCTAAAGCATAACCGTCAGAATAATAGCCGTAGGTCATGGTATTTCCGCGTTTATGCCCGACAATAGCAGCGGCTTTTAATTCATCAACATTTGCGCGTTGCATTGCAGTTGAAAGCATCACTCGAAACGAATGGAAACTTTGAGCTGTGTTTGTTGAAATGTGAACTGTCTTGATTCGAGAAAACCAACGGCTCATCGCTTTCCCTTCAAGGCCAAGCAATAAATCGTCACCATTTTTAGACTCAGCCAATGCTTTTACTCTTTCAGTGATTTCATCCGTTAACGGTACAATTCGTGTTGCGGCATCAGTCTTACCTTTTTCGATGAAAATGGCGTAAATATCATTTTCTTAGATAACATCTTTAGCCTGAAGGCTACAAAGCTCGGAGATTCGGCAACCTGTGAACACGCCAAGCTCCACAAGAAGACGCGGCATTCTCTCTCCATTCGCTATCAGCTCTTTTATTTGGTTTGTTTCTTGCACCGTAAATGATTCTTTTTTGTTGGTTTTGCTACCACCCTCAAATGAATGCCTGTCAAAGGGGCTGGGACTTGTAACTTCACTGAGTTGTTTACAACAACGCCAAATTGAGCGAAGGCGACTGATCTAGCCTCTGGCTGTTGATGTGGCATATTTAGGGTGCGAGATGGGCGGCATGATGTAACCCAGCCACGCAGATTTAAGCGATTTGAAAAAAATCA
>CAMRBZ010000264.1 GCA_947040595.1 uncultured Enterovibrio sp.
TTTCATACTATTTACATTTATAGGACGATTAAAAAACGTTCATGCGGCCGCCCTATACCCAAGACACTTGAAGTTGCGTGTAAGGCAGCAAGTGAGCGAAGCCCAATCACATAGATGGACGATGTGATTGGGCTGACGAGCGTAGCCAATACCCACGGACCTTCAAAGGCGACGGGTATAACGCTTAAAAAAGGGTAATAGTGTTTATTTCTACATCGTCACTCAATGACTCAAGTAATTCATTGAGTTTTTCCGCTGCAATTTCATATTCAAATCGATGAATTGCGTTTTCTATCTGAGATAAATCATCATTTCTGTTTACTGCGTTTTCTTTTATTCCTGATATAAAGTCAACCGCCTGTGTATCAGAATGAGACAACAGTATATTCAATTGCTCTAACTCTATACGGAATTCTTTTTCTGTATAGCCAACAAATGAAATATCACTTTCAGAATTAGAGGCGGTTTCATTTATATTTGGAATGTATTTTTTAATGTTCAATAACTCATTTTTAATTCTATCAAATAAATCAACATCTATATTTATTTTACTTTTTGCTTTACTTTCAAGAGAGGATGCAAGTTGAGCCAAATTTTTAGCTGAAACATTTCCTGCTGCACCATAAAGAGAGTGAGCAAATAGCTCAACTTCTTCATAATTCTTATCAATGGCCATTATTTTAATTTTTTCAATTATTTCGAGTTTTGTTTTTATAAACGCTGAAATGACTTTCCAATAGGCCTCATCATTTCCTCCTATTCGTTGAATTCCTTCATTAGAATCCAGTACAAGAGGGTCAAAGTTCACCTCAGTCGTTTTCATTTTGTTATCTTGGATTTTAATATTTTCTTCAACGGACAATTCAACAGACGATGAAGAAAGAGTTGTCCAGTAAGAAATTGCACAGAGAAGTTCATTTACATCAATAGGTTTGGAAAGGTGCGCGTTCATGCCCGCTTCTTTACATTTCTCAACATCTTGTTTCATTGCATTGGCTGTCATGGCCAGAATGGGTAAAGACGCAAATTTATTGTTTTGTCGTATTTTTTTACTTGCAGTTACACCATCCATTACAGGCATTTGCATATCCATAAGTACAATATCAAATGTTTTTGTTTCTAATAGTTTTAAAGCCACTTCTCCATTATCTGCAATTTCAATGCTAGGGTTATATTGTTCCAATATTCCTTTTGCTACTTCTTGATTTATTAAATTGTCTTCAACCAATAATATTCTAATTCCAGTAAGATCAGTATCATCAATATTATATTTATTCTCTTCCTTCTCATTGTTTATTTTAATTAATTCTTCTTTTCCTATTGATATGACTAAAGCATCAAATAAAATAGATGGATTAATTGGTTTAACTAATGATGCATCGAATAATCTTTTTTCATCGTTCATAATAAGCCCAGCATCTTCTCCATAGGCACTGGCAAGAATTACTTTCGGCTTTTTATTTAAATGCAAAGAACGTATTTTTCGTGTGGCTTCATCTCCATTTATTCCTGGCATTTTCCAATCCATTATAATAATAGCAAAAGCATCATTAGATTGATCTGCCATTTCTATTTCATAGATGGATTCTTCACCACTGGAAACAACAGCGACACGCATATCCATATTTTTCAACAGAGCATACATTATATCCCTGGATGCTTGATTATCATCCACAACAAGAACGCGTTTATTGTGAAGAATCGTTGATCTTATGGCCTCATTATTCATTGATAATTTACTACGCCCACATTTTATTGTAAATGAAAAAATGGAGCCTTTATTTAATTCACTTTCAACCCAAATTCGACCATTCATTAATTCAACGAAATTCCTTGATATCGTTAAACCCAAACCTGTTCCGCCATATTTTCTTGTGATAGAGCCATCAGCTTGAGAAAAAGATTGAAATAAATGACTCAATTGTTCATCGTTCATTCCAATTCCAGTATCTTCTATATCAAATTGTATTTCAATATATTCATTTCCTTCTGACATTTTACGTGCTCGGATAATAATTTCTCCATTTTCCGTAAATTTCAGAGAATTACCGGCTAGATTTATAATTATTTGTCCTAAACGTAATGGGTCACCAACAAGATCATCGGGTAAATCGGGATCGATATCAAAAATAAGCTCTAAATCTTTATTTTGTGCTCTAAGAGAAACGATGTTACTTATGTTGTCTAAAACATCACTGAATCGAAAATCAATGTGTTCGATAGTGAATTTTCCCGCTTCTATTTTAGAAAAATCGAGGATATCATTTATAATTCCAAGTAGAGATTTACCCGCTTTCTCTATGTTTGAAACATAATTTCTTTGTTTATCATTTAATTCTGTTAATAATGCAAGATGCGACATCCCTAAAATTGCATTCATCGGTGTTCTTATTTCGTGGCTCATATTGGCTAGAAATTCTCCCTTGGCCTTGCTGGCTTCAGTCGCTTCGTCTTTTGCCGCAATAAGATCTGATTCCAATTGTTTCTGTGTTGTTACATCCACAAATAACCCAACAATCCCTAAAGGATGACCGTTCCCGCCAAAATAGGTTGCTTCATAAACAGTGAGAATACGAATTTCTTTTTGCGCATTTGTCAATTCTATATCATATGATTTTGATCCTGGGCTTTCTAAAAGATCACTTTCTTTTTCTGAAAACATCAAAGAGACATTTTCTGGAAAAAGCTCATTGGGCTTTTTATCAACAACATCAGCATAAAATAAGCCAAGAAAATCTGTAAAAGCATCATTCACACCAATATAACGTCCGTTTGTATCTCTAAAATAGGTAGGATTTGGAATTGCATTTATGATTTGTTGATTAAGTTTGAGTTGCTCTGAAATTCTGCGCTCTGCAATTTGTTGTAATTCAGCATTATTTGTTAATTGAATACCGACACCTAAATCTTTTTGGGCTTGTAAAAGCCAATCAATTTCTTTATCACTTAAAAGACGGATTGAACCCAGTTCAAGAACTCCCACAATATCATTATTAATTTTAAGAGGAATAAAATGAATCTCTTTTAGCTGCAAAGAACCTGCTGGAAGTTGTAAATTGAATGTTTCACCATCATTTTTTATACGAAGCATTTCTCTTGTTTTAATAATGGTACGATGGAATGAAACCAAACTGGCTTTCATCGAAGTCATTTGTTCATCGACCCCCACGCCACCCACAAGTTTTAATTCATCATTTTTCAGAACGTATAGAGACACATAAGGTAAACCAAATTTCTGAGAAAAGAAATTTACCGTTTTTTCGCCAAGAACTTGAGTGTCAATACAACCTCGTATCAAATCAGAAAACGTTTTTAACTGCCGATTTGATTCAAATTGCTCAGCAATTTCAGCTAACACTGTATTTTGTGCGGCAGCTAAATCTTTCAATTCACCTTGATTTTGAACATCGAGTTTAAATTCAAATTCTTTTTCTTTTACTTTACTAACAATAGTCCTTCGGATGTTATCAAGAGGTTTAAGAAAGCGAACCCATAATAAAATAGTGGTCATTGCAACGCTGATAATCAATAAAAAAGCCATGAAAAAAATCAGAGAATTATTATTTCTCTTTTCATTTTTTAATACCTCAAGTTTTAAACTTGAACTTTCCTGAATGGTGTCGTAAAACACCCCAATGGCCGACATGAATTTTGTGTTTAAATGAATATATTCAGGCCCCATCAACAAACTTCGAGCTAATGTCGGGTTAGGCGTTAAATATTCAATACCTCTAGCTGAGCGTTTAATTCCTCGAGACAGATCCATCGCCGCTTCTTGTATCTCATTTCTTTCTTGCAATCGAGAAATAGCTTGAGAAAGAAAAGAAAATTGTGATTCTGTAGTTCCTGCCTCTCTCAACCGTTTCAAAATTGATGGATACTCTGGGCGCGTTGGTATCGGAATATCCTCGACCGTCACATTAGGATCAGACATTTGAGCCCAATAATCAAAATTATACCCTTTAGGATAAGGAAGATGACCATCTCGAATTGCTTTCACTTGCTTATAAAGAAGACTCCACTTTATATTGTTTGTAAGAATGTAATTTCTTGAAAATCGACTCAAAAGATTAGCGTTGTTTTTTAAATTCATAAGAATCGAATATTGCTTTTGACGTTGCTCATTGATTGTGTTTATCTCATTGATCAATGTGGTTGAACGTACACTTGCCATTATAATAATTAATCCGAGAATGAGAATAAACCCCATCATGGCAAAGTAAATATGACGAATCGATCGCATTCTCATCTCCAGATTCTTAAATTTAAAACTGTTATATTTTTTAAGAGTAGACTTCAA
>CAMRBZ010000265.1 GCA_947040595.1 uncultured Enterovibrio sp.
CCTCCTCCTCGGTATGTGCCAGTTCCTCCTCCTCGGCGGAATGCACCAGTTCCCCCTCCTAGGCAGAATGCACCTAATGCCCCCGCGAGGCCGGAAGGAGCGAAACCAAAGATTGTTTTTCATAAAGCCAAAGGTGCTTCAGAAAATCCAAGTGTGGATTTGATGCAAGCCCTGAAGGGGAAGAGTGATCTTATTTTTTTAGATTTGAGTCAGCACGCTCAAGGTCGTTCTCCTCTTCCTGTTGATAGGCTGTTTGTTGAGGGTGCTTTGGGAAAGAAAGAGGCTGACTTGCTTCACGAAAACGAGAAGGCTCAACAAGGTGCTCATTCAGATTTAAAGGTACCTGGTGAGCAAGCAACAAAGTTCAGAAGACCCCTCTTCCCCGGTGATGCAAATACAGAATCGGGGATTCGGAATGCTTGGCGTTCTCGTTCTCCGATTTTTAGGCCTGGTGCTGTACCAAAAATAGCATTAGAAGGTGCAGGAGCTCTTTTGGAAGGCGCGTCGGCAGTTGACAAGGCACTTAACTCAGATATTCCCGTGGGAGAGGCGAAAACTTCGAAAAAGCCATTTAATAGAGTAGCAGTGAGACGTTCAAAGTCCCCTCAACCCCCCTCGAAAGGCCAAGGAAGCTTAAGTGCGGAAGGGAAAGCATTCATGGGCGAAAACCTCTACGAAGATTTTGAATATGGTGGAATAAGAAAAAATGAATGGCATAAATTTTCACTTCAAGATGAAGCTGGCTCCTCACTCCGTCAGAGGATGGGAATCGATTTAGAGGCGATGCAAGTCGGTATGCATCGATTAAGGAGCCTGGCACAAAGTGTTGAAACGGCAATAAGCAAAGCACTAAAAAAAGAGGGCCTTAATGCTTATGAGTGGGTCTTGCAGTCGACAAAGTCGAATAAAGGTAAAGTTGTTTTCAACTTTATTAAAAAAAAGCTAAATAATTTCGACACCTCTTCGCTCCGCACTGTTTCAATAGAATTACCCGAGACATTTAATGCACGCTTGAATGAATTTAAAATGCGCATCTCAGCGATTTTTGATAGTAATAAAATTCCCACTCTAAAAAGCATCGTTTCCTCAAGTGGTTATAGGCGATTGGGGAGGATTACTGGAATGGCAGGTAAAGGAATGCTGGCTTTTAATTTGTATAATTTGGCGCAAGATTTGTCTGAATTGGATAACATGCAGCCCATTCATAAAGTGGCTTTTGGTCTGGGGGCGACAGATTTAGCGGGTGATGTGAGCGCACTTGCGGTAGGCGGCGTCAATAAACTCTATAAAATAGCGAATGCAGGAACGGCTTTTCCTGCGTTACAAGGCGCTTCAAGAATGTTGAATAAAGCTTCGGGGGCTCTCGGGATTGGTGTCAGTGCTGGAATGTGTTTTGTACATATGTATGCACTTGGATACGCAGAAAGTGAGTTTGAAAAGAAAATCGCGGGAACAAACCTCGCTTTCTCAAGTGCGTCACTTGGCTTAAGTGCCATCGCTTTGGCTTTCCCTCCCGCAGCCCCCATTATTTTTGCGCTAGGGATCATATTGAGTGGAATTCAAGTTGCAGTGATTCAGGCTTTAATTGAGGCTGAAAAGCGCCGATTAGCGGGGCAACACATGCAAGATATGTTTAGATTAACCGATGAAGTTCTTGAAATTCTAGATATTATTGTCACTATTCTGAAAGAGGAAGTCAGCGTCTCGGGGAGTGGGGATGACCTGGTGGTTGTTCTTACACCTAAAGCCGCATCCTCTAAAATTGAAATAACGAAAGAGGGGGTCACTTTATTCCATGTTACGAACGCCTATCAAGCAACCGCGAATATTAACCAACTGGCCCCAGGAAGGAAGAATTATATACCCATAGTTGAGCTGTGTTCACAGGGGGTAAGCTGCTCTGTAACTGTCCCTTTTTCATATCGTGATACCCTTAAAATGGCGAGTGGGTATGCTCCCGATAATAAAGCGGTAAGGGTTACAAAGAGCGTTTGGGTAAATCTGCCTGACCGTCGCGAGACGAGATTTAAACTGCACTCATATACCTTTAAAGAAAAGAAATTGCATTCAAATTCATTGATCCCCGGTTTAATTTTAAATGTAAAGGCGCATGATCCGCAATATAATCAAAGACTCAAAAGCTACCTAAAAAGAACCTATTCTTTTGACAGTGAAGCAGGGACAGATACAAAGAATAAAAAGAAAGTGTTCATATTAAAGGAAGTGGCACCGACAGTAGAATTTATCAGTGATCCTGGCGCGCACATTGATGATGAATACAGAATAAAACACCATCCTGACTTCCACAGACTTGAAGCCATCACAACTGGAGCAAGAGAAAGAGCGACAAGACACCAGTCTGAATTCTATGACGCCTGTGACGAGGTTCGTGCTGAAATAGGAAAACAAAGAAAAGATGTATGCCCTGCAGAAGAATATGGATTGACAACGAGAGCTGAGGCCTATTTTTATCCTCAAGTACCAGAATCATCTAAATCTTTTGATCATTCCGAAGCGTCGAAAGCAAGACGGGCATCACCAAGAAAAGTAATCATTGGCGAGTCCGTCTTGTTAGCAAGTCTTACGGAGGTGGAGACATTCGATGGTTATTACGAAACGATGAGGAGTTTACATCCTGTTGAAGCGCTCTCTACATCTTTGCCTTTTACTGATGTCCTTCTTAAACCAAAAGAACAAACGACTTCGCTTGATATTGACTCTCAGGATGAGGTTATCATTTATCCAGAGCAACATTCTCTTGATTTACTTACAAGAAGAACAGAAAATTATCTTGTCTCGGCAAAAGACAAAGAAAACGTTCAAAAAAAAGCGGTGTTAAAAATCCACCCCGACACATATAAACACGTTAAAGAGGTTACGCCTTTTAATATTGATTTACATCTCAAGGAAATAAATAAATTCACTTTCTCTGTCGGAGCCAGGGTCAATATAAATGAAATATACAAACCGGATACCGAAACTTCCGAAAATACAGCGCCTCCAAATGAGCGATATCTTCTTTCATTTATACCCAGCCCTTTATCTGCAGAGGAAAGATCTGGAATACTCCAAAGGTTAGAGAGAAAGGTAAAAAAAACACAGCGTTCTATAAATAATTATCAATATAAATTGGACGAAAATACAAAGGAGATGGCGGAAGCGAAAAAAAATTATAAGAGATATGTTAAAACAAAACGTATCGCAGACAAACTGTATTATCTTAATTACTATAAACAAGAAATGAAAGACGCGGAAGAAAACAGAAAAGAGATAATGAAGGATCATGAAGATAATCTAAGGTCTATCTCCTCTTATGAAGCACGATACAAAGGAGAAACGGAATTTCCTTACGCCAACACAGACCAACTTCGATTAACATTGAAATACGAAAATCGAGGGGCGGACTCGATATTAACGATTATATCTTCCCCGAACGATCCTAAAAATCTTGAGTACCACGAGAAAAAAGGTACCCCACTGGGTAAATCGCTATTAGATACGGTCATTAAAATAAAAGGGAAGAGGGCAGAGGTTCCGATTGATATCACACAAAACGAAGTTATTGTGGTTGATGGAAAAAAGGTCAGTTTAAATTGTTTTTTTCGCATTGAAAGTGAAAAAGACACCCCCTCCAATGTGCATTTGAAATTAAATGGAATAACGGAGATCCCTGACGACCTTATCAATAATCCAGGGTTCATTAAAACATTCATAAAGCAGCTTAAAAAGAATAATCCTCAATTTAAGCCAGAAGAGAACATGATATTAGGCACGCTTAAGGTGACTGATAGGACATTGCTTGGTTCGTTTGATGCATCCAATGGAAGTAAAAGTCCAGTCTCAACTGATCCAAACGATTATACCGGTCATATGATGGTATATGGTTTAAATACAGAGAATTCAATACCTGTCAGCATTATTTATCCTAAAACAAAATTAGAGTCTCCCGATGAAATGGAGATAATTAATAATTTATCTTTTGTTGGCAGTGAAACATTATTAAAAGAAGATGTTCCGCCAGAATTATTGCCTTTATTTAATAGACTATCGCCAGAGATGAGGAAGGTGCATTACCTTTATGATCCGAATTCAGGCGTACTTCTGAAGCAATACATGAATGCTGCAATCCGCTTTCATTCTGATCTCACACAATGTAAACCTGATCAAACGCCCGTACGTTTTTCTAAAGAGAATGGCTCGGCAAGCCATGTGTGCGCTTTACCAGAATACATTGACTTATCCACGACCCTTTCCAATTGCTTGGATGCTGCTTCCTCTTCCTCTTCCTCTTCCTCTT
>CAMRBZ010000266.1 GCA_947040595.1 uncultured Enterovibrio sp.
TCTATAGCTGTCGCCTTTGAAGTTGTAGTGCACGCTCAAAGCCCAATCACATAGTGCCTCTATGCTCAAGGGTTTCACGCGCTTGCCGCCTACATTCAACGTCAAATTTTTTGGGTATCCGCAAATTTAAGCGTTTATTTTTAAGCTAGAAAGCGTGTTCGTCGCGGTTGGGAGCGCCAAGGGGCTCGCTGTTGAGCCCCATATGGATTTTGATCGGGTGTGGGCTTAAAGTCCACGATCTTAAGGACTTAAGATATCAACCCAAGCAAATTAAGTATGGGTGTCCAATTAAAATCTCTATCTGATGGGGTTGAACTGTATTGATAATAAAAGATATTGATGCTTTCACTGTCTAAAAGAAGCCTTGCAGAACAGGAATATTAAGTCCGATATTAAAGATCTGAGGCTGCTCGCATATCGGCAAATTTATCAGTTAGTAAAGCGTGGATATTTAATCAAGAGCGGTAAAAACCATTCCCGAAACATACGTTATTTTAAAGCGAATAGCTTCTACAAGGTTGATTTTATCCTGCCAAAAGAACTCATCTCCTAGTCAACAAGCGACAAGCGTTCAACTCCACTGCTTCTATTGAGTCCCTCGATCTTGAAACAGACGCTTTTAAAACAGAAGCGTTAAAAAAAGACGACATACTTTTTTGGAAAAAATTATTGCAGGAAAAATCGCTTGTTGAGTCTGAACTGCAAATGGTACTTAGCGAAGAAAAGGCATTTGAAAAAATGCTTAAAGAACATCCAGATCAAAGAGCACTGATTGAACCCTTTTATTTGAAAACAAAAAAAAGCACAACTGCGCTTTTAGGCAAGATCAGCGCTTTTGGAAAAATAAGCGCATTGGGCAAGCGAGCACCTGCAAAATAGTGACTATCTGTTTGATTTTATAGCCTCAATTTTGAGGGGTAATATGCTTTACAGTACAATTAAACCAACTTATTTATCTTTGTTGCATGAGACATACTTATGATTTCAGATTTTTATTTATCTCGTAGACTCTCCGACACCGGAAAAACATACACCGAAGAAGAACTGTTAAGCGCTTCTAATTGCATTATCGTGTTATCAGAGCCGGGTGGGGGGAAAACTGAGCTTCTAAACAATCTGGCTAAAAAATTAGATACTGATTCGGTGACTGCAAATATGTTTGCACATGTGGGAACTGATGAAGTGAAAAAACCGCTCGTGATTGATGCTTTTGATGAATTGGCAAAAATTGACGAAAGTGGCATTTATAAACTTTTAACCAACGTTAAAAAAGCATGTCCGACGCATATTATTATTTCAAGTAGATCCAGTGAATGGGATAACTCCACATCTAACGCGATTAAGCAATTTGGGTACCAACCTTTACTGGTTAACCTTTGTGAATTCGATGGTTCAGAGCAACGAACAATCTTCCAACATCATGTTCCTGAAGAGGACTTCTGCAAATTCCACGCCGAAGTTTCGCGATTTGATTTAGACGCTCTTCTGGCAAATCCTCAATTTTTAAAAATGTTTGCTGATGCTTATCTTGAAAGTGACAGAAAATTTACTGACAAACATTCAATCTTCAAGCAAGCTATTATCCGTTTGGCAAAAGAGGCAAATCAAACAGCAGCCAACCCCAAACATGCACTTTCAGCACAACAAAAAGTTGATATATCTTCGCAGATTTTCACCAAACTTTTATTGTCGGGTTGTGAAGGGATCAGTATCAGCGAAACAAACGAAACGCGTATATATCCATTTTTACCTTCTCTCGTTAATACCAACCTATCCGACAATGCTATTCTTGCCACTCGATTATTTAAACTGGGTGATAATTCTGACCAACACCGCCCAGTGCACAAAATTATCACTGAATATTGCGCCGCAGAATATCTGTGTAAACGAATAGCAAACCCAGCGGATCCTCTGACATTACACCAATGCTTACCCATCATTGCTCCTAACTCGACTGTTCGAAATGAACTTAGAGGATTACTGGGCTGGATGGCGGCTTTAGGAAACACATCTATTCAGATTGCGGCAATTGATCTTGACCCATATGCAGTGTTGGCCAATGGCGATCCTTCTCAGTTGGAACCTTCTTCAAAGAAGCGACTTTTATCAAAACTAAAAGAAATTGAAGCAAGCGATCCTTATTTTCGAAGAAGTGATTTTTGGCGAAGGTTCAATGTGGCAGGCTTTTTTACGGAAGACATAGCCGAAGAAGTCAAAGCCTTACTTGTTGAAGGAAGTTATAGTCATTTACGCAATCTTATTCTTGAATTGTTAGCTGGTTCTCCTGTCATTGGGTTATTTAAAGAGCAATTGAAACAATTCGCTTTAAATCCTCAAGGAGAAAAAAACAATCGAATCTTCTCTAGTGAATGTTTATTTCAAATTGCTGATCATGATATTTTTCCTGATTTAAAAATTCTAATCAATGAAGCGAGTTCAGTCTCACTTGAAATTGTCGCTAGAGGAATAAAGGCGCTTAATCCAAAAACACTAGAATTAAGTTTTCTTGAAGAACTCTTTCGAGCTTGCACAAAACTATACCGTAGCCACAAAAATCAAACTAAGCGTGTTTTTGGAGAACGCTTATTTATAAAACGTTTAATTGATGAGCTGGATCTGGTCACAATTGAAAGGCTATTAGATTGTCTTACCGAACATTTAATTTGTCATTGCAGTCTCGAATCATACGAATGTTATTGCCGAAATGGCATAAGTAAGATTGTCGGTTCGATGCTTGATCGATACTTCGAAATTGCAACTCCTCCTTTTGCTCCATTACAAGTTTGGGGCTGGTTAAAAAATTTAAATTTTCACGGAAATAAAAGCAAAAAAAACAATAAATCCGTTCAAGTGTTATCTGAAAATATCGAATTACGCCAAGGCATTCTCGCTCATGTCTTTGCTGGTTTAACCGATAGCGATCAGATATTTAAAACAAAGTTACATAAATTTGATTTACAAGT
Source organism: uncultured Enterovibrio sp. (assembly GCA_947040595.1). Taxonomy (GTDB): domain Bacteria; phylum Pseudomonadota; class Gammaproteobacteria; order Enterobacterales; family Vibrionaceae; genus Enterovibrio. The sequence goes on from CAMRBZ010000266.1 coordinate 2,964, forward strand.
GCATTCTGGTCTGCGTTTTTCTAGCGAAGATAATCGATTTTTAGTTGATCTTGCGTTTGAGGTTAATAACGCTGATTTATGGGGATTTTTCATTCAACACCATTATTACTATCACAATAAAAATCCAGAAGCTAACCCTTTACGTTCCCATATGCGCAAGCAAGCAAGAGAAAAATCAGCGTTAATGCGTAAGTGGGCAATATCAAATAGAAAATCTAAACAGCAGATTCAAGAAGAACGAAATAGAAACCGAAAGCATGACAGTTATATAAGACGCAATAAAAAACGACAAAACAAAATTCACTCTAAAAATATTCAATATGTTCAAAATAATCATGAACTGATTGAAAGTGGGCATCATTGGAGTTGTCTTCTTCGATTTGCAGATCTTGTGCTTCAACACCCAGAAAAAATAGAAATAGAGTTTGGTGATGAATTACTTGTTAGAAATGCTTTACGAAACTGCTTAGATTTCATTGAACCTCAAATACCTGACTTGCAAAAACTAGCACAATTGCAATGCGAATCAAAATATATGCATGTTGAATCGATCCTCTTTGCCGCTTGCATTGAAATAATGCGAACTCACGGAAATTTAAATAATGTTAATCCTTCATTTTTAAGCGTGCTAAAAACAAATTTCAATACGAGTTACTCTGCGATTAAGGAAACAGAACATAATGCTCTTAAAAATGAAGTGAATCGTTTACTCTTTTCTAATCTAGGATCTGCTGAGAAATTCCTACGTCAATATCTTGAGCCTCAGTTAGAATCTCGTACCTGTTCTCATCCTGAGGTGTGGCTTTTGGAGCACGACGAGATATTCAGCTCATTGAAAGAAACATTATCAATTGAGTGGCTGTCTCGCTTTAATGAAGTCGAATATTTTGCAATAGAGTCTCTTTTTAATATCGCAGCTCAATATGGAAACCGAGTACAACTAGAAGAAATCATTTTGACTCGCTGCTCTGTATTTTTATCTCAGTGGCCAGAGCCAACAGAAGATGAAAAATTTGAACAACGGCGTAAATTTTGGTTTATTCGCGCTTTTTATTTTCTAGAGCAGGATAAGTCAAAGCCATATTTTGAGTGGCTTAAATCAGATAAAAATACACTTCTTTTGCTAGAAAGTCGTTCCGGTAGAATGAATCGAAATGATGATTCATATTGGCCAACTTTGACATCTCACAAGATAGAAGCCACTCTTGACGCATTTTTTGAACAATGGCCAAAGGTACACTTACCAACTGATGTTACGCAAGAGCCTGAAATCGTTTTAGTTCCTCATATGCACTCCGTG
>CAMRBZ010000267.1 GCA_947040595.1 uncultured Enterovibrio sp.
CAACGCTAATCACTTAATTCATCATCGATTCTGATAAAAAGCCTGTTAATTCAGGATTTTCATGTTGTTTTTGAAAAATCACGCTAACTTAGCGGAAGGTTACCGACAGTCTGAGTTAACTTATCGATAGTGTATTCTTGCTGTTGATGCTTCGCCTGAAGCGTAAGCAAGATCGCTTTCAGTTGGTCAATATCATCAGTGAACTCGCTCACCACTGGACACGCGGCAATGGAAGTACCGCCCGTGTGACCGTAAAAAGATCGTTCGAGTTCAATATCGCGATCAGTGTCAGGGATCACCCTTTCAGGGGAGTGGTTCATATATGTGATTTACATTTTTTACTGTATCATGCCGATATGACAATTTCTCAAAAAAGTCATTGCCCAGATTCGGCAATACAGACATCTTAAAAGCGGGTTTTACTGCTAAAAGAAAATAAGGTTATCGTTGTCGCTTTACTGCATGTGGTAAAAGCCATTTTCTCCTGGATTATTCTTATCGACCCTCTTTTCCTGGAGTAAAAAAGCAAGCGGTTGATATGGCCATCAATGCTTGTGGGATCAGAGTTTAAATATATCGAGAACAACGATTTTAAGAACATTAAAAAAAGAAAAAAATCTAGTTCAGGTCAATCCTCATTTTTTCCATGATCATTCAGAAACAGGGTTAAAAACTAGAGTGAAACCAGTCTGCAATGAAGCAGAGATAGATGAGCAATGGTCATTTGTGGGAAAACAATCAAACCAATGTAGGTTTTAACACGCGCTTTGCCATAAAACAAATACGCTCTTTGCTTATGTTTTTTGAAAACGAAAAGAGGTCGTTTTCAAAAAGCTTAAAGAGCATCTTGCCCCTTTTGATGTAACTCGGTTTTATACTGATAACTGGAGAGCTTATGAACGACATCAGTATTCTAGTGAGCACGAAATAGCGAAACAAAATACACAAAAGATTGAGCGGGAAAACCTCGATTTTAAAAGAAAAATCAAGCGATTAACGCGACCTACAATTTGCTTTTCAAAGAGCGAATTGATGCATGATATTGTTATTGGCCTTTATATTAACGCGTTGAATTTGGAATTGATATTCATGTGAAAATGCAGATTTGAGCGACTACTATCGGAGAAAGAGAAAAGGCCAAGACGCAGAGTAAACGGAATAAGAAACACCGAAGCAATCGGTGCGGTCATGCTGAACACTGATAACCTGCCCAATCAAGAGTCGAGAAAAAGATCTGAAAATTTGGGAGCCATCAAACAGGGGTAACAATTAATAAAATTCTTCGCCAACCAGAGGCGAGGATTAGGCATTTGAATTAAAAAGAGAATTCAGAATTTTCAAGATCGTTGGAATCAAGCCGATATGTGACCCCTGCAGCTTGTAATTTGATTGGTCTCGAAAATTTTAATTAAAGATTAAGTACTACCTTGGAAAACATCGAAAGGATCTGTTCCTTGTTTGTTTTTTCCTTAAAGCCTTCTATTTTAGATGTGCTGACATAGTCAAGATAAAGGCATTTTAATGATGATTTAATGCTAAAAAATGGATGATAAAGTCATAGCTGACTGGTAAAAAGCAATACGCGGCGATATAGAATTTACTACGATCGCAAATTTAGACATGATTTTATGAGATGGAATAATGCGAGTTAATATGAAAAAAAATGCGTTGTTTATTGCCCTTGGCATTTTTTTAGGTGGCGCTATGAGCAGTGCTCTTTGGGCTTTTATTCATGTTCAAGCCCAAGGTGAATTGATGACGAGCAATTTAGACTTGCAAGAGGTCACGTTTAATTTAGAAGAAACAAGAGCAAGATTGAATGATGTGGATTTAACGTTAGAAAATGTTCTTGCAGAGCTTGTTACCGCAAAAGAAAAAAACCAAGATTTAAATGAACGTCTTGATCAAAATGCAATTCTTTTACAAAGCATGAAGTCCGAAATGGACAAAATTCAAAAACGAGAGGAATTAAAACTTTCTCAAAGTGGAATCCAAGTAGAAAAAGAAAAAACAGAGAAAACATCTCTGATCTATAAATCTGAAATTGCAAATTTAATTACTGAAATTAAAAGCCTAAAAAGTAGGCTCAATGATGCGGATCTCTTGTATGCAGAGCGTTATCGTCTATCTCTATCGATTAATGACTTAAACGCCAATATCTTAAAAACAACCCACAAGATTGAAGCCAGCAAAAAATCCTGTGAGCAATTTAAAAAAGGAAAGTCATGGGATCGTGTTTCAGAAGAAGATTGTAAAGAATATGAAAACCAAGTCGAAGTTCATAAATCCTTGATTGGAACCTTTGATGGGATTACAACACAATTAGATAAAATTAATCGTCAACTTTTTTCTCTTGGAATTCACAAAGACACAAAGCTTAAAGAGCACGCTAAAATGAAAGATTCAAAGTAAATTTCAATTGTTTTACGAGAGATGACGAAAAACGGCTTGTTAAACACTATGCTGAATAATGAATAGTTTGCGTTTTCAGACTATTCTTTATTCTAATTATCTTATTGTTTTCTTTAGTTTATATGATAGCCAATGTTAGGGATGAAATTTGATGGCTCGTATCTTGATCACCGATGATTCCGCATTAGCCCGCAAACAACTTGCTCGCTCATTGCCTACATTTTTACATGCACAAATTGATTTTGCTGAAAATGGTATTGTTGCACTTGAAAGATTAAAAGAGAAAGAATTTGACTTGATGTTTCTGGATTTGACTATGCCTGAAATGGATGGATTTGAAACATTAGAACATATTCAAGAACGAGGATTAAAATTGCCTGTTTTTGTTGTTTCGGGGGATATTCAACCGAAAGCACAAGAAAGAGTCCTTTCTTTAGGGGCAAATGCTTTCTTGAAAAAACCGGTCAGTGTTGATCAATTAAATAGTTTACTCAGTCCTTTTCAAGGAAAAATTGTAAGCAATAACGAGGAGCCATTTGTTTTTGTCGATCAAGACGTGAAAGTGGATCGAAGAGAAATGTATATGGAAGTTGTGAATGTTGCAATGGGGCGTGCAGCAGATTCACTTGCTCGATATTTTGATGTTTTTGTTCATATGCCTTTACCTCAAGTGAATGTGTTTGAAGTGGGGGAGTTAATTATGACCATCCGCCACTTAGCAGCGAACGAACATGTTTCCGGTATTTGTCAGGGCTTTAGTGGAGAAGGTATTGCTGGTGAAGCCCTCATGCTTATTTCTGATACTTCGATGAAAGATTTAATTAACATCCTGAATTATCCTGAAGATCTTTCTGTTAATTACGATTTAGAAGTCTTAATGGACGTCAGTAATGTTCTTGTCAGCACGTTTTTATCTGGCATTGGAGAGCAGGCGGGGTTACTTTTTGCTCAAAGTTCACCCGTTATTATTGGTCAACATTTGGCGAGTGATAAATTACTTGAGAATATGCGAGGGAAGTGGAAAAATACCGTGACGATTGAAGTGAGTTACACCATAAACGAAAGCAATATCAAATGTGATCTTTTGCTGATGTTTGTGGATAAATCTCTGCCTTTGCTTGATAAAAAATTAGCTTATCTAATGGATGAGGAATAAGCATGATCGATTCTCCTGAATTTGAGCAATTTAATTGGATGGTCGATATGGTTCAAAATATCGATATGGGTTTGATTGTTGTAGACAAAGATTTTAATATTCAAATGTGGAATGGTTTTATGCTACATCACACAGGAAAACATGGAAGCAAAGTAAAAGGACGCTCTCTTTTTCAAGTATTTCCTGAAATTCAAGCTGATTGGTTTAGAGCAAAATGCAGGCCTGTTTTTGAATTAAATTGTCGTAGTTTTATTGTATGGCAACAAAGAGCTTTTCTTTTTAAATGTCGAAATGTCCGCCCTATTACGGGTCAAGCTGAATACATGTATCAGAATATTACTTTAAATCCAATGCTAAATTTAAGATCTGAAGTCCAGCATATGTTTATTTCTGTTTCTGATGCGACAAGTGAAGCTTTATCTGTACAATCGTAACCGGAGCGAATGAATAAATCTGGGTGAGATAATGAACGTTTTTTATCCACTTAATTGACCCATTGATCAGGATGTGATCTTATACCCGACATTCCGCACCACTTTCAGGAATAAAGCTGTTCATAATGTTTTCCGGAACCCATCAAATAGGGGTAACAATTAATCAAATTTTTCGTCTACCCATATAAACAGATAAATCGTTGAATTTAAAGACGAATCAAGGATATTCAA
>CAMRBZ010000268.1 GCA_947040595.1 uncultured Enterovibrio sp.
TTATTTCATTATTTCATTATTTCATTATTTCATTATTTCATTATTTCTTATTGGTGGGTTTTATTGGATAAATAAGGATTCAATTATTATTTCTCCATTTTATGCAATGCTAATGTTTGTGATTGCATTTTTAGGATTTAAACTTGGTGAGTTCAAAAGTGCATATATTTTTGTTTTGCCATATTTTGTATTTTGCATTGCCTATATGAAAGGCTTATGTATTTTTCGGAAAATAGGTGACTATTTATATGGAATCTATTTAGTCGGTTGGTCTGTTCAACAAGTAATTGTAGCTATTTATCCACAAATATCTCTTGAATGGCACCAGTTTTTTTCAATTTTATTCGCTTTAATTCTCGGTGTTTTCTCTTGGCATATGATTGAAAAGCCGTTTTTGAATATGAAAAATATCAATTTTACAAATGAATTTATGAATATAATTTTTCGTCTTCATAAATATGTCAGGAGTTATGTATGATTAAGATACTTTCTGTATTTGGTACTCGGCCTGAAGCAATTAAAATGGCGCCTTTAGTTGATCTGCTCAAGGGAGATGCGCGTTTTGAGAGTAAAATATGCGTTACTGGGCAACATCGACAAATGCTTGATCAAGTTTTAAATCTGTTTGATATTATCCCAGATTACGATTTGAATATTATGAAATCTGGGCAAGATTTAACGGATGTGACGGTGTTAATATTGCAAAAATTAAAAGCTGTTCTTTCTGAATTCAAACCCGATTATGTCTTAGTGCATGGTGATACCACAACAACCTTATCAGCAACTTTGGCATCTTATTACCAGAAAATACCAGTTTGCCATGTTGAAGCCGGATTGAGAACGCATAATATATATTCACCTTGGCCAGAAGAAGGAAACAGAAAAATTGCAGGCTCTTTAGCGTCACTTCATTTCTCACCCACGGAAACATCTAAAAATAACTTGTTGTTAGAAAATGTGCCTGAAAACAAAATACGCGTAACAGGAAACACGGTTATTGATGCATTGTTATTAGTGATTGAGAAAATAAATCGTGATCATGATCTTTTCGAAAAAATGTCTAATTTATTCCCTTTTCTTTCATCTAATCGGCGAGTTGTCTTGGTAACAGGGCATCGTCGTGAAAGCTTTGGTTCCGGATTTGAATGTATTTGTGAGGCTATTTTTGATTTAGCAGAAAACTTTAAAAATGTTGATTTTGTTTATCCTCTTCACCTTAACCCAAATGTCAGGGAACCTGTGAATAGAAAACTCGGAAGATTAAGCAATGTATATTTAATTGAACCACAAGAGTATTTGCCCTTTATTTATCTTATGCAATCAAGTTATTTAATCCTAACGGATTCAGGAGGAATCCAAGAAGAAGCTCCCTCTTTAGGAAAACCTGTATTGGTTATGCGTGATACAACAGAACGACCCGAAGCGGTGGCAGCAGGAACCGTCAAATTGGTTGGTACAGATAAATATAAAATTGTTTTTGAGGTGAGTAAATTATTGAAAAATGAAGATGCTTACAAAGAGATGAGTTTTTCTCACAATCCTTATGGTGACGGAAAAGCATGTTTAAAAATACGTGATGAAATTATTAAAAACAAAATGAAGTACACTTCAGAATAGGTGTAAATATAATTAACTCTCGATTGTAAATATATTTTTATTTTTAATATTATTGCGAGGTTTTTATAATCTATATTCTGTGGCTATAAAAATAATATTGATTTTTAGTCAACCTTCTTCTTGAATTCAATCAAAATATGGACTGAAAGGGGATGCTACGTGAAAAACAGTGTTATACCTGTTGTCTTTGAAAATCCGTAGCTGTTGGTTGCTCTCGCTCAGAGCAATTACATAGTACTTCTATGCTTAGAGAATGAACTCCTTTCCTGCCTAGACACATCTTTAAGTGTCTTGGGTATAATTGAATGTTAATGGATTAAAGGTATTCTAAATGTTTATTAAGTATCGCTTGTTAGTTGATACTCTAGACCCCCTGTTATTATTTCGAAGTTTTACTGTATTGATCCTTTTTATGATCTTTTGTGCAAATTTTGAATCTTTGTTTGATTCTGGATATACAATCCCATTTATTACTCTTTTAACAATATTCTTTCTTTATGTTTTGCAAAAAAAAACAGGGTCTCTTTCTTTATTAACAAGTAAACGATGGAATAGATTATCATTCTTTCTTTTTTTGATTTTTTTGTTTTCAAGCTTATATTGGGCGAAGTTATTCGATTCTAGTCAAATTAGTGACTTTGGTGTTTATCTTCGTTGTGGTCTTTCTGTAAATTCCTCTATGATTGAGTGGCTTGAAAATTGTCAGTCTGCTTATTTAGAACCAAGTAATATTTATTGGGTTCGCTCATTCTTTTATTCTTCTTGGATAGTGAGATTTTTTGGTGATGAATATATAACCTTTAAAATAATAAATGCATTTTTACATATAATTACGATTGTTATTTGGTTTTTTGGAATTCGTCATTATTATGGTCCGCGTGTAGCCTTGATATCCAGTTTGATTTTCAGTATTTATCCTGAATATTTTTTTACCACAACGCTAGTGACTCCAGATAATGCAGTTCTCCTTTTTATTGCTTTGTTTATAGTGTTAACTCCGAAGCTAGATAGTAAAAATAAAAGTAAGTTATTTATAGCTGTAACTCTGGGTGTGTGTGTCTTTTTTACTCATCAATTGCGCACATTAGGTCCTATTTTTATCGTTTCTTCTTTCTTATATTTGTTCTTTTCTAAGAAAAATGTTTCTTTATCTATATTTCTTTTTAGTATTATTTTCTTTGTCTATGTCGCGTTGTCTAATTTATTTATATTTCTATTTCCAACTGATTTTCCACAATTTTTCTCTCCCTTGAAAACATTATTTAGTATTGATTTTTTTACGACTCAAGACTTTAGTGTTAATTATCTATGGAGTGAGCATTTTTGGTCTAATCTCCCGAAAGAGAGACAATTGGAAACTGTGTTATATAAAATAACAAACGAATTGAATTATGGGTTTTCTCGTATCCCCACTTATTTATTTGATAAGGCAAAGGTTGTGTTTTCTGGATCTGGATACTATGGATTATCCTCTTTTAATTATCCTCCTGGAAATCCTGATTCTTCGCTTGATGTTTCAATGACTACAATTCCATTCATTCACTCCTTATATCCATGGCTGACTTCTTTTGTTTGTATATTTATCTTGATGAGTGTTTTTTCATTATTTAAAAATAACATAGGCGATGTGGGGTTTATATCTATGGTTGTTCTCGGAAGCTTCTTTCTTGTTGTTCTCGGAGTGGGGGAAGCACAGTCAAGATACAGTATTTTAATTGTACCATCTTTGTCACTATTGTCTGCAATCGCATTATTTCCAAATGATAGAATGGTGTCAAATGAAAATAAAATAAGATTGATTAATGATTTTAATGTCTTAAAGTTTTTTAGATCTTGCTTGTTTATGTTTTTCATTTATTGTTTTTTGACAATTATTTTTTTATCTATAAGACAAAGATATAATATAACTGAAAGAATAGAGCTGATTTCGACTTCTGATTCTATTTTGTTGGGGTGTTCTAACAATGGCATTGAGATAGAGCAATCTCATAAAAGATTAAGAGTTGAATTTAATATAGGTTCACCTTGTGCTGTAATTAAAATCCCATTAAAGAATGGAATTAAAAATATTTCTTTTTTTGTTAGTGGATCAAGGTTCCCTTTTCCTTTTGAAAACAAGTTTAAATCGCCGTTTAATTATAGAGCTTTCAGTCGTAATAATATTTATTTAATTGATTCGTTAAAGTTTGATACAGTGCATTGGCATGAAATAAAAACACACTCTGAGAATGAAAAAGAAATTATGATCTTTATTAATAATTCCGACATCTCAACGAAGGATTATTTGGATTTTTCTCTTTTAAATGGAATTGAATAAAGATAAATCATACGGATCTTATTAAGTTTTGTTTTTCTTGATTCTTTTTACAGAAGGATCGAGCTTTTATTTTATTATTTTTTATTAATATAATAAATCAACAAGGGTTTAACATGTTTATTCATCAAAAAGCAATTTGTGAATCTAATCATATTGGTCAAGGAACGCGGATTGGGGCTTTTTCTCATGTCCTCCCTCATGCCATTCTTGGGGAGAGGTGTAACGTTTGTGATAATGTCTTTATAGAAAATGATGTTGTTATTGGAAATAATGTCACCATTAAAT
>CAMRBZ010000269.1 GCA_947040595.1 uncultured Enterovibrio sp.
CGGAAATTCACTTCAGGATGGCGCTCTTTGGTTAAATTCAAATTCACCATGGTGGGGGCGATGTAGGTGAGATTGTCTGCTCCATCAAGGGCTAAATTCGCTTGGTTTTTACGTTGGAATTCATCCCATTTTTTACCGTCTTCGCACTCAACCCAACGGGCTGTTGCCACATTGATGGGTTCATATATGGCTTCAACGTTGTATTCCGATTTTAAGCGTCCGACAACCACATCAAATTGCAAAATACCTACGGCCCCCACAATCAAATCGTTTGAAAGTAATGGACGAAAAACTTGAACGGCCCCTTCTTCAGAAAGTTGAACCAAGCCTTTTAAAAGTTGTTTTTGTTTTAAAGGATCTCGCAGGCGAATACGGCGGAAAAGTTCTGGGGCAAAATTGGGGATCCCTGAAAATTTCAATTCTTCACCTTGGGTGAAGGTGTCACCAATTTGGATGGTGCCGTGATTGTGTAAACCGATAATGTCTCCCGCAAAGGCTTCTTCAGCGCGCGTTCTGTCTCCTGCCATAAAGGTCACCGCATCTGAAATAGAAATCATTTTTCCAAGGCGAACATGCTTCATTTTCATGCCTTGGTTATAGGTCCCTGAGACAATGCGCATAAAGGCAATACGGTCACGGTGCTTTGGATCCATGTTGGCTTGAATTTTAAAAACAAACCCAGTGAATTTTTCTTCTTGGGCTTCAACATCGCGCCCATGTGCGTTACGGGATAAAGGCTTGGGTGCCCATTGGATTAAACCATCCAACATATGATCGACGCCAAAATTCCCTAAAGCGGTACCAAAAAAGACAGGGGTTAACTTTCCGCTTAAAAAGAGGGCTTCATCAAATTCGTGAGACGCGCCGATGACCAATTCCAATTCTTCACGTAAAGACTTCGCTAACACCTCTCCCACTGCAATATCAAGCTCTGGGTTATCAAGACCTTTAATGATGCGCTCTTCTTGAATGGTGTGCCCTAAACCCGATTGATATAAAATCGCTTCATCACGGTGAATATGGTAAACCCCTTTAAATTCTTTCCCGCACCCTATCGGCCAAGAAATAGGCGCACAAGCAATTTTTAGTTCGTTTTCAACTTCATCGAGCACTTCCATCGGATCACGGATTTCACGATCCAGCTTGTTCATGAAGGTCACAATCGGGGTATCTCGAAGGCGGGTGACTTCCATTAATTTGCGGGTACGGTCTTCCACCCCTTTTGCCGCATCAATCACCATCAAACAAGAATCGACAGCGGTCAAGGTGCGGTAGGTGTCTTCTGAGAAGTCTTCGTGCCCAGGGGTGTCAAGAAGGTTCACTAAGGCGTGTTTATATGGAAATTGCATCACAGAGGTGGTTACAGAAATACCCCGCTCTTTTTCCATCTCCATCCAATCTGATTTTGCATGTTGATTCGAGCCACGACCTTTGACCGTACCCGCTCTTTGTAATGCGTTTCCAAACAATAATACTTTTTCTGTTATCGTGGTTTTACCCGCATCGGGGTGAGAAATGATAGCAAACGTCCGTCTTTTATTGATTTCACTTAAAAAATGATTGTCTGACATTGAAGATTCTTTTCTGTTTGAGTCAGGAATGACAGCGCTTTATCTAAAAAAATAGCCTGTCCAATCCGTCATGATGATCAAGATTAAGCTCTATTTTACTGATCCTGACTTTTTACACAATCAATGGCGATAGCATTCCTCTTTAAAGCAAAAAGTACGCTCAAAAGAGATCTCTTTTCATGCTCATTGTCATACCTTAAAAAGCATCTTTGAAGCCCATGATCTCTCAGATTTTGTCTTTTTCACCTGCATCAATTTAAAGTGCCTTTTTACCCAAGAGATTTGAAGATGCAAGCAGACAGCAAGAACGAAAAAGCCCTGAGCCGTGAGGGCTGAGGGCTGAAGACAGAGGGCTGAGGGCTGAGGCATTTATGAAAAAATATTGAAAGCGAAGCCAAGACCCACACAGTTTCAAAGGCAAGGGGGATATATTTAAAAACGGGGCCTTAAGGCATATTCAATGCCCATTCTCTTTTGCATTAAAAACGAAAAGCAGACGTCTGATTTGTAAGACTCTTTGTTAAGTTTGTAATTTCATCATTCACTTGGCCTATTTTATTTGAAGACTCGATATTGTCTAATGAGACCGCCTTAATGATTTCCAATTTATTGGATATTTCTTTTGTCACAGAAGACTGTTCACCCGCAGCAATGGAAACCAAATTATTAATATCCGACGTTTCAGATACTTTTATGGAAATATCTTCAAATGCGGCCGTCAAATCTCGGCCTATTTCCATTGAATCTTTCACTAGCCCCACATTTTGAGTCATAAAATCATTCGCACTTTGCGATAAAACCTGTAATTCAGCAATACTGCCTTTGATATCGCTTGTTGCTTTTTGTGTTTTTGCGGCCAAAGCACGAACCTCATCAGCAACCACAGCAAAACCACGTCCTTTTTCTCCGGCTCTTGCTGCCTCTATCGCCGCGTTTAATGCCAAAAGATTCGTTTGATCTGAAATACTGCTGATAACATCAATGACAGAGCTGATATTTTCTGAATGCTCTTTTAATTTATTGACGATATCAACAGACTCAATCACAGAGGTGTTCATTTTATTGGCAATGTTTTCAGAACGACGCAATGTTTCCATGCTCTCATTAACAACAGATAAGGCGGAAGAGGTTGATGATTTCGCTTGCTGTGCATTTTTTGCAACGGCCAATGCCGTCACTGCAACCTCAGTGGCCGCTTTTGATAAACTTTCAACTTCTAAAGACTCTCTTTTCACATTCACTGTATTTTTTGAAATGATTTCAGAGATATCGAACTGATGCGAGGAAATCTGTTGAATACTCTCTTTGACGAGCACAGCAATAAGCTCATGAATCGGCTCACGAAACGATTTAAGTTTTCGACCTAATTGACCAAACTCATCATTTCTTTCTGGATTATTGATTAACCAAGCACAAACAGGACCTTCTCTTAAATCAAACGCACACAATTGATCCATATGCTCAATGAATACTTTAAAAGGTTTAATCGTTCTATCTAAACAAAAGAATAAAATAATAATAGAAATTAAATTTAACATCACATTTAAAGAAACTAAGGAATTGACGTTTTCAGATGAAAGGTCAATAAAGAAAGAGAATATATTAAATGAAATTGTAATAAATGAAAAAGTGATCGCTGATATTATTATCGTTTTTATCTTTATTTCATTCAGTAACACCATACAAACCTCTGTTTAAATTGTTTTTAAATGTCGTACAACATATAAGTACTTTAAATTGACCTCAATTTAATAAAGCCGATTTTAAAAAATAATGAAGATGTACATTACAGATCCGATATACAAGCCTATGAAGCGTAGTTAACAATGGTGCCTTAAACACACTCATCCATCAGCTCAAAACAAAAATACATCCTATTTCTCACGTTCAAAGCATGTGGTATACCCAAGATATTTGACCTTGCAGAACGCCCCTCCTGAGCATATACCCGTCGCCTTTGAAGCTGCGTGGATGTTGGCTACGCTCGTTCAGCCCAATCACATCGTCTCTCTATGCTCAGGGGCTTCACTCGCTTGCCGTCTACAGCCATCTTCAATTACTTTGGCTATAGGTGTGATACCCCTTCCATTACGTCGTAAGCCAGATATTGCGCCGGAAAAACAACGAAGAACAAGGCGTAAACTTTCTATAACTAATTATTTTAATTAAAATTTTATAAAATACTCTCTGTGATTTTTACAAGAAGAAGGATCAAATATTTATTGGAATTGGAATTGGTATTCACTTTGAGGAGACAGCCAGAAAGCCTGCAATGTCAAAGGCGAGGGGGTAACAGAATTAACGAAAATGACAATGATAACCACCAAGGCAAACACGCTTAAGGCAGGATTACGACTCTTCATTATATCCGTCGCCTTTGAAACTGCGTGGGTGTTGACTGCTCTCGCTCAGGCCAATCACAGAGTAGATCTATGCTCAGCCCCTTCACTCGTTTGGCGTAGGCGCGCACCTTCCAGTGTCTTGGGTAGATAAGAAAAGTTTATCTATAAAACTGACATTGTCCCGCTTATTTAGAAGCCAATATACCCGTCGCCTTTGAAGTTGCGTGGTTGTTGGCTGCGCTCTCTCAGCCCAAT
>CAMRBZ010000270.1 GCA_947040595.1 uncultured Enterovibrio sp.
GCCTTTGAGCCTGCGTGGCTGTTGGCTGCTCTCGCTTAAGATCAATCACATAGTCAATCTATGTTCTGGCCTTCACTCGTTTGCCGCAGCCGAGCCTCTTCAGGTGTCTTGGGTATTGAATGCATGAGGCATTTTGACAAAAAACTTAACGAGACGGGATTTGCATTTTGTCGAGGATCCCTCGTTGAACCAAGGTATCTTGCACGGCGTGAGGATAAAAATCACAAGGGGTGGATAAATGCATGGGAGTGTTGGTTCTTGGGTGCAATATACACAGCTCGCCTGCGTGAAGTTGAAGCCTTGGTGAATAATTTCGCGCTTGAGTGTGAGCGTAAAAATCATCGCCGACGATGGGGTGCTCTAAAGAGAGCAAATGCACGCGAAGTTGATGAGAGCGCCCTGTTATGGGCAATAAGCGCACCAAGGTGGTTTTTTTCTCTCTTTTGATGACTTCGTAATCGGTGACCGAGGGTTTGCCGTGTTCAAAGCATACTTTTTGTTTTGGGCGATGAGGCCAATCACAAATTAATGGCAAATCAATGCGGCCCATGTCGAGTTTAACCTGTCCCCATACCCTTGCATAATACAGTTTGTGCGTGACGCGCTCACGAAATTGCGCTTTTAAATGGCATTCCGCCGCCTTGTGTTTTCCAAAGACAATCAAACCAGAAGTAGACATATCTAAGCGATGCACAAGCTCTGCGTCTTTATGTAAGGCTTTAATGCGAGACCAGGTGCTGTCGTGATGGGCGGGATCGCGTCCGGGATTGGTCAGCAGTCCACTGGGTTTGTTGACGGCAATGATGTCTTCGTCTTGATAAACAATATCGAGCCAAGGCTCCGTTGGGGGATTATAAATAAAATCAGTCATGATAAGGCTCAAATAGGTGAATGCGGCCAGTACAGAGCGCGTGTATTAAAAGAGGGCGTAAGCTGAAAATAAAAAAGGCGAAGCAGACGCTTCGCCATTTTTTTATTACTGGTGGCTTACGACAATAAGCCGAAGTGCATCAAGTCGAATTTTGGTTTGATTGATGTAAGCTTCCAATTCTTGTATTTGTGAGGCCAAGGTCTCTATCTCGTCATCCCGGATGTTGGCATTAACCGCTTTAAGGGCTTGTAAACGCTCAAGCTCTGCATTCAAGGTGCTGTGCATGTCCGTTTTTGCGTTCTCTTTTACTCGGTTTAAAGCAAGGGCGGCAAGCGGCTCTCCTGTTTCAACCAAAGCATGCACTTGCGGTTGTACGGAAGAAACGAGTTTGCTCGCAAGGTGGCGATTAATGGGGCTGAGCTGTCGGTTGAAATTTTCAAATTCAACCTGATCATTGAGGTTATTTCCTTTTGAATCTAACAAAATACGTATTGGCGTTGCAGGTAAAAACTGATGTATCCCCGATTTTTTAGGCGCTTGAACATCGGCCACATAAATCAATTCTAAAAACAAGGTGCCAACGGGAAGGGCTTTATTTTTTAATAAAGACACCGCAGTGATCCCCACGTTTTCAGCGAGGATCACATCGATGCCACCTTGGATCATCGGGTGTTCCCAGCTGATAAAATGCATGTCTTCATGGGAGAGCGCTATGTCTCTGTCAAAGGTGATGGTGCAGCCTTCTTGAGGCAAGCCTGGAAACTGTGAAATGAGCATGTGCTCTGTTGGTGTTATCACAATGGCATTCTCACCCTTGTCATCTTGGTTGAGTCCGATGGTATCGAACAGCCCCAAGGTGAAGGTGATAAGGTTCGTGTCACCGTCTAATTCATGGATGTCTTGCGCCAGTTTTTTCGCTTTTTCTCCGCCATTCGAATGCATTTCGAGGAGGCGGTCTCGGCCATTTTCTAAATCTAATTTGAGTGTATTGTGGAGCGTGGCGCAGCTTTCAATGAGAAGATCTAAAGAAGGGCAGAGTTGCCCTTTTGAAAGCAAGGTCAAAAGATCATTTTGAACCGTTTCAAATACGGCGCGCCCTGTAGGGCAGGTTTCTTCAAAGGCATTGAGACCTTCATGATACCAACGCGCCAATAAGGCTTGCGAGGTCCCTTCCATGACTGGGACATGAATTTCGATGTCGCGTTTTTGCCCTATACGATCCAAGCGACCAATGCGCTGCTCAAGTAAATCAGGGTTCATGGGTAAGTCGAACATAACCAGTTGATTTGTAAATTGGAAATTACGGCCTTCTGAGCCGATTTCAGAACAAAATAACACCTGTGCGCCGGCGTCTTCTTCTGCAAAATACGCTGCGGCTTTGTCTCGCTCTATGATGCTCATGCCTTCATGAAAGACGGTACCGCGTATTCCTTCACGTTCACGCAAGGCTTGCTCTAAAGACAAAGCCGTTTGAGCGCGAGAGCAAATCACGAGCACTTTTTCTTGTCGGTTGGATTTAAGCAAATTGAGCAACCAATCAATGCGAGGATCAAAGCCCCACCAGGTTGCGCTTTCTCCTTCAAATTGCTGGTAAATATCTTCAGGATAAAGCCATTGGATGGCTTTTTGTTCAAGGCTTTGATTGGCCGAACCCATCATGCCTGCAACCCGCATTGCGGTTTGATATTGCTTGGGCAAAGGGAGAGTGTATACATTCAAGTGCCGCTGAGGAAAGCCGCGAATGGCAGAACGTGTATTACGAAATAAAACGCGTCCTGTGCCGTGTCGGTCCATCAGGTTTTCTGTCAGTCTGGCCCTTGTTTTTTGACGTTCTTGCTCGTCAATTTCGGCGTTTTCAATCTCTTCTAATTGAGCTGGGACCTTGCTATCTGTCAAAAGGGCGCAAATGCTTTCTTTCGCTTCAGCGGTTAAAGGGACTTCACTCATTAATTGGGTGACGGCATCTGCGATAGGGGCGTATTGCTGCTCTTCTTTTGCAAAGGTTTCATAATCATAAAAGCGGTCAGGATCGAGAAGACGCAAACGAGCGAAATGACTTTGGTGTCCGAGTTGCTCGGGAGTGGCGGTCAGCAACAAAAGCGCGGGTGTGTTTTCCGCGATATTTTCAATAACCTGGTATTCACGGCTGGATTTTTCGGGGCTCCATTCAAGGTGATGGGCTTCATCGACCACCAAAAGATCCCATTCCCCTTCTGCCGCTTGTTCTGAACGTTTGCGGCTTTTTCGTAAGAATTCGAGAGAGCAAAGGATAAGCTGCGCAGTGTCAAAAGGATTGGCCGCATCGGCAATGGCTTCAATGCACCGCTCTTCATCAAAGACGGAAAAATGCAAATTAAAGCGACGTAACATTTCAACAAGCCATTGATGCTGCAAGCTTTCAGGAACAACCAATAAGATTCGAGAAGCCCGACCCGACAAGACTTGCTGGTGGATAATCATCCCCGCTTCAATGGTTTTTCCTAAACCGACTTCGTCCGCCAGTAATACCCGAGGGGCGTGGCGACGCCCTACTTCTTGGGCAATATAAAGCTGATGAGGAATAAGCCCCGCGCGCATACCACAAAGCCCGCGCAGGGGGTTTTTGTGTTGTGCATATTGGTTTTGAAGGGCGCGATAACGAAAAGCAAAACGGTCCATTCGGTCGATTTGACCTGCGAACAATTTATCTTGGGGCTTATTAAAATTGGTTTGATGGCTTAACAGGATTTCACGTAATTGAACGTCTTTTTCTCCCGTGTCATTTCTAAAGCCTACGTAGGTCAGTACATGGGTGTTTTCGAGGATGACATCTTCAACAGTGAGAGACCAGCCTTCATGGCTTTCGATGGTATCACCGACATTAAATATCACTCGGGTGATGGGGGCATCACTTCGGGCATAAAGGCGATTTTCTTCACAGGCAGGGAACATTAAGGTGACGGTGCGGGTCTCGAGAGCGATAACCGTACCTAAACCCAGTTCGCTTTCAGTGTCGCTGATCCAACGTTGTCCGAGGGCATATGGCATGGGGGGAGAAACCTCTGATTAAAGCAAATGTTGATAAAAAGCAAAGCCAAAAGGCTCACAAAGCGTAACGTGAAAGCATGCATTTCCATTAAGAAAATGGAGTGAAATGATACTTGAACTTGTGATAAGGGTCACTGTAAATGTGGGATATTTGGCACTTTAAAGAAACTGATTTGAATGATTGAAAGGTTCATTTTCGAAAGAAACCGATTATTTTAAATTTTGATCTTGTATCCAGCTATA
>CAMRBZ010000271.1 GCA_947040595.1 uncultured Enterovibrio sp.
CGGGCTTAGGTGTAAGCGAGCTTGAACGGGCTTACCGGGTCAATGCGGGGTAAATTACTTTTTTGGTGGGCTTTTTCAAAGGGAATGGCTCGCCATTGTTCATTCATGCTTTATGGCTCTTTTTGAGCGAGAGAGCAAAAATCTCGAAGAGACTTGAAGATGCAAGCCTGTAGGACGTGACGGGGATATTGGATTGTCTAACACTGAAAATTTATTTATATTAAATTGCACCTCAAATGAACAAAAGTAAGCATTGCCAGCTGGCGAAAGATAAAATAATAGAGAAGAAGAAATAAAAAAATAAGTCTTAATGTACCGAGAAAAATGAATATTCACGTTCTTTATAATGGGGGCCTTTTAATTGCACAAGCGAGGTTAATAGTTTTAATTTTATAATTAATAATTCATATGGGAAGTAGCAAAAAAGCCTTTTCATTGCGCATTAAAATAAACTTTAGTGTTTGCATTCTCAATTCACAATGTTAGATTTTGAATTGAGACGTGATGCCTATTTTAAAATAGAAATAAAAATAGAGAAAGTGGATTATGCACACGAATAGTCTGAATCAAAATAATGCAACCTGGAAAGACACCGCGAAAAAGGCATTAACCAATCCTTGGGTTTTGGGGGCTGGGGTTATCGCTGTTTCTTCTGCTGTGGGCGGGGTTGTTGGGGGGGTTGTTGGGGCTGGGGCGAGTTTTGCTTTTTCCAAAGCCATACTGCGAAATAATAATCAACAACCTCAAACCCAAACATACATTCCGCCAGTCATGAACGAAACCTTGAACTCGGGAAATTGCAGCGCGGTAGTGCAAAATTTAACCAGTTATTGCACCACGGAAAGAGAGGCTTTGGTCAATGCGACAAGCTTGCCAGTTCCTGCAATGGAGGCTCAAGCCAATTCGAGCTATGCCAATGACGTAAGCACGGCGCAAGGTGGCTACTCGCAATGCGCTTTAGAACAAGCAAGAACCCTGAATGCCTCCAGCGCAACGAATGCAACGATGGGTGAATGTGATGTACAGCTGATGCAGGCTCTCGCTCAAGATGCGATCCTTCAAAACCCCGGAAATGCAACTCAAGGAAATCAGGCTCGCGCATTTTTAGAGGATTTGAAAAGAGAGTACCCAGATCATATCGATAAACAGATGCTTGATTTTAACCTTCAATATTCGGCGGAAGATTTATGGGGTGATGGAGCAGGTGGCGCCGCGAACGGCACGCATTTTAAGACGGTGAGTGATAACTGGGAGCGAGGCAACGGAACCGAGTATAGCCCCACCTTTATTCACCCGGATACCCAAGCCTCCATGACAACGAAATTTTATGCCCATTTTAACCCGAGCAATGTAAGCACAGGGGCGCACCTTGTGATCATTGCCCCAGGGCGCGGAGAAGCAGAAACTAATTACAAAGAAATGGCGTTTGATTTAAACAGCCAAGGCATTGACGTTGTTGTTTTAGGTTTTGAAGGCAATCGAAATGGCACGGGGCGCCCTGGGCATGTTAATGATTTTTATCAGGCCTATGTTGCCCCTTTAGATTATGTTATCGAGCAGCGCAATAACATAACGGGCCGAACCCATGGGAAAGTGATTTTAGTGGGGCATTCCACTGGAGGAAACGCGGTGATACAAGCGGTTGAACGTGGAAATCACACCGATATAGAAAAATCAGTTTTGATTTCGCCCATGGTAAAAATAAATCAGCCGGAGACTACATTAGAGGCGACCTCGTTCGTACAAAGTGCCTATGAAATGCTTCAAGGAGTGAAACAATTTTTTGGTGGCAGTGTGGATGAAGGGAGCGTGCCATCATTGTATGCCCCTGGGAGTGTGCGAAAACCGGGTGAATATTCAGGGAATAGATACACCAGCTCTGAGCCGCGTTATTTAGAAAGAGACAAAGTCGATCTTGTTAACCCCCCTAGCCGCCCAACCTTGAAATGGATAGAAGAAGCAGCTAAAGCCACCCGATTTACTCAAGACCTAGAACATCCTAAACAACATATGTATCAAATTTATACCGGAGAAAAAGACACGACGGTGAGCAACTCTGCGACGTATAAATTTGCCCAAAAAGCCCAGTGCAGCGTGACGGAATTTCACCCTTCTGAGCATGTTTTGCATCTTGAAAAAGATTGCACCCGAATGCCTATGGTGCAAGACATTGTGGCCTTGGCTCAAACAGGAAACAGCTCTTTAGATAAGCTCAAACTTGTTAGCGCGAAAATGAAAGAAATGAATCCATGCGTTTCAAGACCCCCTTTACGCTTTAACAATCAAGAAGAAACCTCTTTGATTAAAACGGGTGCAGTGGTTGGCGCAGTCGCCGCTGGCGCTGTCGCTGCGACCGTAGTTGCGAGTAAAATTATATTCTCTAAGAAAGAAAAAAAGGAAGAGAGCGCAGAGGTTGGAAATAATCATGAATTGTCCCCCTTAGCTGGCGCCAACAATGAATAAGAAGCTAAAGACAGTGGAAGCTGTGCTCAAGTGGTTAGAAGAGAAGTAGATACGCGAAGTTTGTGAGTTAGAGATAAACTTTTCGATTCTCTTTTTCGGTTCTCTTTTCGATAGCTCTTTTTGGATAGCTCTTTTTGATAGCTCTTTTTGATAGCTCTGTTCGATTAGACTCAATGCCCGCACCTCCTCCAAGGCGACAGATAGCATGGTCGCTTTTTTTTCACATTCTATTTGATGTCAATAATATGATCCCACACACAGGGAATAACCAAAATAATCCAAGGCCGATACATACAAATGAATCTGGAAATGAGCAAAGAGGCAATCAAGATGGACCTTATTTTGGCTCTTTGATAAGAGCCATTCGTTCATGTTCTGCTTATATCATGCCCAGTACGCAAGAGATTGGTCCTCCTGAAAGAAGGCCCAGTGAAGCAGAGCCTCAGAGTACGGGGTTTTCTTTTATCCAAGCATTAAGGAATTCAATCAATGAGTACGTATTTCATCCTGAAAATCAAATGCGTGTTAATAGAGATCCTGAACCTATCAGAATTGATCCTTTCCAAACACCGTCGGAGGCATTTTATTATTATTTAAATGAAACGAATCAGCTTTTATCGATGACCAGTTTTTGGAATTTTATTTCCTCTTTAAATCCACATTATACCGCGCCTCGTAATGCCAATTTAAGAGAAATGGAAGAGCTTTCAGCACCACAAAACGCATTTTCTATTGGACATTTTGTCGCCCTTATTTGTACACAAGTTTCAACACGATCGACCTTGCCTCCTGAAATGCATTGGTTATTAGAGGGGGTTGCTAATTATGTGTTTGTTTGTACCAATATTAAAACGGTTCAAGATCTATGTGCATCTTTTAAAGAGAAATATAATGCAACATTGCAAGAGAGAGTCCCTCTTGATCCGGTAAATCCGGTAAATCCGGTAAATCCGGTAAATCCGGTAAATCCGGTAAATCCGATAAATACAGTAAATCCGGTAAATACAGTAAATCCGGAAAATCCGGTAAATCCGGTAAATCCGGAAAATCCGGTAAATCCGGAAAATCCGGAAAATCCGGTAAATACAGTAAATCCGGTAAATGATCATTCTCTAAAAATTCAATTATTAAATAAGAAAATAGAGATACTGTCAGAAGCATTATTGATTTTAATGTCAATCGTGGATAAAAAAACAGAAAATAGGAGGAATGCTGCTAATTCACTTTTAGTGATAAATCAAGCTTTACTCAGTGAGACAAAAAAATTAGAGGCTATCAAGATACTGACTCAAAAAAATTCAGATGAAAATCGAACGGCTTACCAGCAGAATGAACGCGAAGAAGCAGCATCCGATATAGGGATGGCTCAGCAATATCAGGAGATTGAGGAAAAACTGGATCTGATTGGACAAAATTTAATTGATTTTAAATCGTATTACTTACCCCAAGAGGCTCTTAATATGCCTCCTTCTGTTCCTGTGGGGGGGGAGGGGGCTATTTCGGGAGAGCAAGCAGATGAATCTTTTGAAGATATGCCCGAGTTAGAAGAATAAAACCGTTATTTTTTATGTATTCTATGGGACGAAAGTGAGTGAGAAGATCCCCCCTGCTCATATTAAAGGGGGGAGAAGGGCGAGAGAGGTTAGGCTTTCTCTTGCATGTTTTCTTTGGTGCTTGT
>CAMRBZ010000272.1 GCA_947040595.1 uncultured Enterovibrio sp.
TAAAGCAAGGCTTTTCACCGTATCGAACATGTAATCCATGGCGCTATGGTCGGTAAAAGCCTGCAATACTTGCTGACGAAATTCTTGCTCAGTGGCTTTTTCTTTGGCACAAATAAAGGCCCAAGGGAGCACTAATGCATCTTTGATGAGATCGGCCACATCAAACACCAAGGCGCCGCGTCGTGTTTTTCCATGCATCACCGCAAAACCATGAGGAATGCCGAGCACCCATAAGCAGCTTGCCGCCAATCCATAGGCCAAATAATTCCCATGGTTTAAAAAATCATTCGCGATATCAGTGGATTGATGCTGGCGGGTGAATTCTTTTTTCCCTGTATTATTGGCGGCAAATTTATACAAGGTTTTGGTCAGTTGCGCTTCGCTCAAC
The DNA here is from genome assembly GCA_947040595.1 of uncultured Enterovibrio sp. Taxonomy (GTDB): domain Bacteria; phylum Pseudomonadota; class Gammaproteobacteria; order Enterobacterales; family Vibrionaceae; genus Enterovibrio. Next base: position 389 of record CAMRBZ010000272.1, read on the forward strand.
AAAAGTTCTGTTTGCGTTCCGGCAAGTTCGGTGCGGGAATTGAACGTATTTAAAGCGGTTTGAATGCCTTCATCATCAAAAAGAAACCCTGCTGATTTTAAGTCTCGGTCTTTGTTCCACACTTTTTTTAAAAAAGCAATTCGAGCCTGTTGAATCGTTTTTGCAGCGCAGAGGCGTTGAGGGGCATCGAACCAAAAACCAAGCCAGCCTTGCAAATATTCCGTGGGTCGGTATTCACTTTGAGGTGTGAGCCATTCTACCTCTGATCCCATATAAAGCGGGGTTCCTCCTCCGCCACAAAAACCCACCAATACGCCCGCTTGCGCCAATAACCGCATCGCCGCTTGCGTAATGGAAGTTCCCGTTCCAAGCATCAGGACCGTGCTATTGGCAATCGGAATATTAAAATACAGGTTCTCTTTTTTTGCCTCAGTGAAATAAAGCACCCTGCCGTCTTTTTGCATCACACGACAATGCTCCAAGTAATACATGTTCGCGCGTTTAGAATGAAGAATTGATTTTAAATCACTTGGAGAAAAGTCATTTTTCATTACATAAGGCCGTTTGCTGGAATGTGATGTCGCAAATACTATACGCATCTAAATACCAATAAAAGATGTTAATTTTGTTAAATTTGAATTCTGTGATCATTGCGATTCACTGCTTAATTTGTTAGCAACTTACCATTTATCTGGATTGTAGATGAAGAAGGAATTAGCAGAAAAAGGTATGATTGACGTCACTTGAGATAATATTTGTGGGATTGTTTATTTAGGCGATAAAATGAATGAAGAATATAAAAAACCAATTTAAAAAAGGAATGTAAAGACACATTATCTCGTAAGTTAATATGATAAATACAAGATGATCATTGATGAATATATTGTAAACAAACAAAGCGGCCTGTTATCACCATTATTCAGAACATGCTTCGCCCTGCCTGAATGAGTTTGGCATATCTGAAAAATAAAGGAACGCTGCTTCTTGTAATAAATGGCTTTCTAATTATCTGAATAGGGAACTAATTCATTTTATTTGTGATTAATTTTTATACGACACGCCTTAATAACATAATTAGAATACCTTCATACGTTCGCCCTGCTTTAAAACCGAGAATTAAAAAAGGAATAATTGTCATTTTAAATGATTGATTTATGCGGTACACTTAGCGCCTTACATTCATTGACGCAATAATAAAAAATGAAAAATATCTTTTTAAAGACTCTTCTTGTTTATTTCATATTCACCTTTAATTTATATGCATCTCCTTGTTCACCGGAAGAAATAAAATTCGAATTAGAAAAAATGAGGTTAGACCCTCTTATTAAAACGAATGTTGAATTACTTAATAGCATAGAGGGTATCTACGGTAAAAAAATGCTGCACGTATTAATAAATCAGCATCCACTCTTGAAAGAAAACCCCACACAAGGAATAGACAGAAATACTCTCGAGTGGATAAATGACATGATTTGGTCTCAAGAAAATCAATTTATTGTATATCGATACTTCCCTGGTGATTTATCTTCTCAAAAGGCATTAGATTATTTTGTTTGGGATATGTACTCTACTTTGGAATCAAGACAACGAACAGTTCCAATTTTTCAACACATAGAAAGCAGGGAGCTTTTTGATATATTGCTAAAACCGAATTCAGAAAATCAAGTGCTAGAGATTATGCAACGTGTTAATAAACATTTGACGATTGTACATAATCAATATTTAACCCATAGATTTGTAACTCATTTTAGGAAATACAATGAAGCAAAAGTAGGGTTTAATTTTACAGAAGGAGGAGAAAAAATCCTCCTTGAAATTTCAGGGCATTCAACGGCTGGAATGCCAGGATATCTACTCGGAGATGAAATGGTCGCCGTCGAAGATATTGTTCAGAATCTTGTTGATATGGGGCTTCCTTTAAATACAAGCATTAAATTATTAGGCTGTTTTACAGCGTGTAATTCTAAAAACACGCCATATACAAAAACAGAAGTTAAACAATTATTTCAACAAAGAAGACTAAACGAAATATATGACAATGGACAATCTGCAAGTTTTCTTCAGCTTTTTTCTTTTGAATTAAAAAAGAGATTGCCTTTATTTCATGGAGAAGTCGTAGGTTATATTGGAGAGATTATGGACTTGATAGATCAAAATGTATTCACACTTGATGGCACTCATGTAACTGCATTTGCTGTTAGGGTTTCTGCAAAGGACGGTGAAGTACTCCTTAAGCGAGAAGAGAGCAGTTTTTCCATTGACTTCTCGAAAAAAATATTAATAGATAATAAAGACCCCGCTATCGGGGCTTTTCCCAAGTGATGAACTTAGATTGTGTGGGTGCAAATTTGTGATTGCGCCATTTTGAAAAAATAGAATATCTCTTAAACTCATTGCTAATTTTCAGTTGAAAAGCATAATAGGTCCTCTTTTTTGTGGCTCATTTGAATTTTATGTGGGTAAACAGGATTTATTCACTCGGGTCAAATACAAACCATTGTTGATTTGACTCTCTTTCCAATTCAAAACGCCGTCCCAGTGACGCTTTATCGTTTTGGCCGCTTTGATCATTGGCTTTAATCGACGTTAAGTAGCCCAAAAAGACCACTTCTTTCATTCAGCCTCAAAATCCTCTTTGCTGCTTGTCGCGTATATTTGTTGGAAGGTTTCCCTTATTTGCAAAGCGCGCATGGATTTCAAGTTAAGGCGAAACAGAGATAAGCTTTCACGGACCGCTTTGCGTTTCACTGTGAGATTCTTTTCATTTTTCAAAAAAATAGAGCGTGTGCCATGTAAGAGTGGGTTCGTTTTCACGTCTTCGCGCCGTACCTTATCGACTGCTTCGTGAATAAATAAAAAAACCCGCATTCGCGGGCTTTATAACGAAATAACAAGGTTATTCTGTGGTTTCGAGTAACGCTTGGTTTAAGGTGGCAGGCTCTGTCGAAGGGAGCGTTTCTTGCGCAAATCCCCTTAAACCGACAACATGCACATGCTCTTTGTCGTTAAATATTTTGCGGATCAGTTTATAGGTGGTCCCCTGCTCAGGGCTGATATTTTCAGGTGCCGCAATCAATAGCTGCATGTCTAAGCGATGGCAAAGCTCAAACAAGGTTGAAATCGATTTCACGTCCAAACGGGCCGCTTCATCTAAAAACAATAAGCGACATGGGATCACATCTTTGGGGCGTAAACGGCGTGACTCGTCTTCCCAGCTTTGCACCACCATCAATAAAATCGCTTGACCCGTACCAATGGCTTCCCCTGTTGATAAAGCGCCAGACTCAGCCAATAACCAACCGTCTGCACCTCTGTTCACTTCAATACCAAGATCAAGATAATTACGGTAATCGAGCAGCTCTTCCCCCATCACTTGAGAGGATCGTTGTCCGAAATCAATGTGTGGATTTAAACGTTGATAAAGTTTCGCGATGGCCTCAGAAAAGGTTAAGCGGTTATTGCCAAACAAATCTTGATGTTGATCGGCATTTTCAGACAGACCCGCTAAAAGTTGGGTGTGAGTTTCGCGGATCATCACATTTAAACGCACCCCTTTGACTTGACCAAAACTGATGTTCGACAAGCCTTGGTTTAAAACCCGCACGCGATTTTGTTCACGCTGAATGGTTTTTCGGATGAGGCTTGAAACCGATTCAGAACTGATAGAAAGCCGTTTTTCTCGCAATGTCAGCTCTTCTGTTAATCTTGCAAGCTCCACTTCCATTTCTTCAAT
>CAMRBZ010000273.1 GCA_947040595.1 uncultured Enterovibrio sp.
AAGGTTATGATTTTGCAATCTCTATTGATGAAAAGATCTGATTAAGAGACAGCTCTATGACCAAGTCAATATCAGAATTTTCTTTATGACAACCGCGAGCGCGAGAGCCAAACAATTCTATTTTTTTAACCCGCAAATTTGAACGTAAAAGAGTGATAATTTGCCGTTTATGGTGCTCTTTTAAACCAAAGCTTTCCTCAATTGAATTCATCATTGCCGCTCTTTTTCGTTAAATATTGAGTGACTTTTGTGATTGTCGGTTCAAAGCTTTCTTTGATTAATAATTGTGCTTGTAATACTTGGCTTTCATCATAAGTATGGGTGAGTAGATTTCGTTTTATTAATGCTTCTAATAGGGTTTCACATTGCGCGGCATTGAGGTGTTTTGCTTCTAATGCGGTGCGAATGACGCTGCGAGGGAAGCCGCATCAAATCCTTCGAAATTCAATAAATCTTTTAGCGTTTTCCATGTTAATTCAAACGTAAATTCAAATATTTGCACCAATCCTGCAAGCTCTAATTCATTGTATTTCTTCTGCGCGCACGCCTTTGATAGCCTTAATTGTACTTTTTGCAGATTCTCTAATCGTTGTTTCCAGCGTATCGGCGTCATTGCTTCGTTTCCTTTGTAAACGTCTTTTATATCCGTTCCAGTCAATATTTGATCATCTTTGCTCGTTATGCCCAAAGTAATTAAAGATGCGCAGCTGCGGCAAGCGAGTGAACCCCCTGGCATAAATAGACTATACCCAAGACACTTGAAGATGCGCGCCTGCGGCAAACGACTGAAGGCCCTGAGCATAGATGGACTATGTGATTGGCCTGAGCGAGAGCAGCCAACACCCACGCAGCTTCAAATGCGAGGGGTATAACAGGTATATTTAATTTTATTGAATATGAATTTTATGCCTGTCGATAAATCTCATTTTCTAGCTCATGAACCGCGTTTAAATACCCCTCTTTATTACCAAATGCTCGTTTAATAATTTCGAGCGGGCGGCCTATGTCATTGAAAGGAGACACTTTAAGAACGTGGATATTTTCTATTTCTTTTACGCCTTCATCGGCGTATTTATCTAACAGATTATTCAACACGCTCTGAGCCGTTTCAGTGTATTTAGTAAAGTAATTTCGTTTCTTGACGTTTTGCGCCCGCTCTTTTCGAGTTAGAGGGGCTTGGTCGTAAACGACATGGCAAATCATATCGAAAGGATCCATTTCTTTGCCAATTTCTTGCTCTAATGCATCCCAAATAATGCCTTCTTCTGCAAGTTCATCAATGATGGCTTGTTTACGTTCGGCGTCGTTCCACTTTTTCGTAAATTCATCCATAGAGGCAAATTGTTTCGCCATGGTTTTACGGGTGTAATCTTTGAAAGATTCAGTCACGAGCTTGCCGTCGGTATCGTAATACTGAACACGCTCTGCTATTTTTTCAACGATGACGCCAGATACATGGTATTTCACTCGAGGCACTGAGGGTTCATCAGCGTCACCTATCGGGTTTAGAGGGGGAGTTGTGTTTTCACTGTTCGATCCCGATGGCGGTCTTACATCAAGCACTGTCTCTGAGTCGATGTCATCAGAGGCAAATGGGTCATTCGGATCTTCAATCACCTCATCGCCACTGACAATCTCGTCGAGCCTTGTCTCATCATTAAAATCTTCAGGCCTCGTTTCTTTAACGCGAACCGCCTCACCATCAAAACGTTCATCGGCAAATAACTCGGTTGCTTTTTTAAAATCTAGAATTGAGAACCAAAGCTTGCCGTATTTTTCGTCTATACGGGTTCCTCGTCCAATGATTTGTTTGAATTTTGTTATGGATTGAATGCCTTGATCCAGTACCACTAATTTGCATGTTTTAGCATCGACGCCTGTGGTCATCAATTCAGATGTGGTCACTATTACGGGATATTTTTTCTTTGAATTAATGAAATTATCTAATTGCGCTTTGCCCAGTTCATCATCTCCCGTTATTTTCATCACGTATTTTTCGTTTTTGGCTATTTGTTCGGGGTTGCAATTGACCAAGGCGCGGCGCATGCGTTCTGCGTGATCGATGTCGTTACAAAATACGATGGTTTTTGACATAGGATCGGTGCGCTTGAGGTAAGCGGTGATGGTTTGGGCAACAAGCTCGGTGCGCTCATCAATGATAAGGGTTCTGTCCATGTCTTTTTGGTTGTAAATACGGTCTTCAATGACTTCGCCGTTTTTATCTATTTGATCTTTTGTAGGTCGCCAGCCTTTTAAATCAACATCGATATCAACACGGATCACTTTATAAGGCGCAAGAAAACCATCTTCAATCCCTTCTTTTAAGGAATAGGTATAAACAGGATCACCGAAATATTCGATGTTAGAGATTTCATTGTTTTCTTTAGGTGTCGCGGTGAGGCCGATTTGTGTGGCTGCGCTGAAATATTCAAGTATTTCACGCCAGGCACTGTCTTCAGAGGCACTTCCTCTATGGCACTCGTCAATGATGATCAGATCGAAAAAATCGGGATTAACTTGTTTGAAGGCTTTTTGGTGTTCTTCTGGGCCAGTTAAGGCTTGATAAAGCCCTAAATGAATTTCGTAAGCAGGGTCAACACATCGGCCCGTTACTTTGCTCATTGCGCTATTAAAGGGTTGAAAATCATTATTTTTCGTCTGATTAACAAGGATATTTCTGTCAGCCAAAAACAAAATACGTTTTTTCGCTTTGGCTTTCCATAATCGCCAGATAATTTGAAAAGCTGTATAGGTTTTCCCAGTCCCCGTTGCCATAACCAAAAGAATTCTATCTTGCCCTGCCGCCACCGCTTCGATGGTTTTATTGATGGCTTGTAATTGATAATAACGGGGGGATTTTCCAGTTCCGTCATCATGATAATCCTGAGTAATGAGAGGCAATTGCTCTGATTTATATCCTTTCCAACGGCAGTATTTTTCCCAAAGCTGTTGCGGGGTTGGAAAGTCTTCAAGCCGCAAAATGGACTCCACTTGACCCTCTTCAGGCGTACCCAATTTGGTTTTGTCATGAAATACAAAACCATCGCCATTCGATGCAAAAATAAATGGCACTTCCAGTAAAGAGGCGTAGTCCAAGCCTTGTTGCAGTCCTTTTCCCATTTCATGCTTATTGGCTTTGGCTTCGATAACGGCAAGTGGCATACAAGGTTTATGATAAAGCACAATATCCGCTGATTTTACCTTGATGCGTGCGGCCACTTGCCCACGAACAATCACCTTACCATCTCGCAGTTTTACTTCTTGGCGAATTTGGCTCATAGGATCCCAGCCCACATTTTTGAGCGCAGGAAGGATAAATTTACTGATAATGTCCGCTTCTGAAAGCGCTGATTTTTTGAAGCCTTGAGCCATAAAACCCACAATACAAGCCACTGAATAAAAACATTTTACTGGATAAAATCATTATATCTAAGTTTATTGAGGATATGATTTTTTGAGGCACCAAAACAGACAAAGAAGCGCGCCGCACAAGATTTCTAGAAAGATTAATTTATCGAGATGATTTATCGATTTATCGCGACACCCATGATTTCTCCTTCAATTTATAATGTATCGCGATAATGTATCGCGACACCCATGTTTTCTTCTTCTGATTTATCCCGACACCCACGTTTTCTCCTTCAATTTATAGAGACAGCCCATTTATTGAGAGCCTTAATTTCTCATTCGAATTAATTCTCTCGATTTTATTCAGTACGACTGAATAGAGGTGGCATTAAGGCGCTTTGCTATCTCACTGAGGTTCAATTTATCCGAGGGATTTAATTTGTGGGTGTCTTGATTTACTTTGATTTAACTCGATGCACTTTATGACGGCATCCATGCCCTCATTACGCATTTATCGTTGATTTTTCAGCAATCTTGAAAAGCTCGAGATAAGAACAAAATCAAAAGAAACTTATCGATACATCCAAAATTTCTCAGAGGAATTTATTATGGGTGTCAAAATAAAATGTTCCTTTGATATCTCACTGAGATTCAATTTCTCAGAGAGATTTATCATGGGTGTCCAAATAAAATTGAGAGAGATTTATCATGGGTGTCCAAATAAAATTTTCCAATAAAACTGTCTTTCTG
>CAMRBZ010000274.1 GCA_947040595.1 uncultured Enterovibrio sp.
CAGCCAAATTGGTTTTGTTATTTTAAATTGCAGTGCTTTTTCTTCTGAAAGTTGAAGATCGCAATCTATGTACTTGTTTTATTATGGGTGGCTTATTAGTCATCTTAAAACAGGTTGACGTCACAATACCTTATACCCAATAAAAAATGAAAAAATTAAGTCTTATCAAACGAGGCTTGAATTACTGCGCTCAAAAATCCTCATATCTTGATCTATTTCCTTGAATAACCCTTACTTTGCATTTTCCGCCTGCCAAATTGGTTTTGTTATTTTAAATTGCAGTGCTTTTTCTTCTGAAAGTTGAGGGCCGCAATCTATGTACTTGTTTTATTGTGGGTGGCTTATTAGTCACTTTATTGTGGGTGGCTTATTAGTCCTTATTGTGGGTGGCTTATTAATCATTAATGAGGATACACCCAACCTCTGTCGCTTCTAAAGAGAACCGATATAATACATTAAACCTAAAAATTTGTGAAAAATATAACGCCTTAATTGGTTTTAACACCCTGCCTTTAAAAACACTCAAAAGCATTGACATAGGCTCGTAAGCATTTAAAAACACTTCAATATTTCACAATTATTTATGAGATTAAAAACCCGATGTGAAGTATCTTTTAAAAAAATTTCAAAGGTAAATTATTTTATGAGAACCTCTAGTCCGGCCTCAAATGTGAGCCCTACGTCAGCAAGCAGATCAGGCTCAGTAAATTCCCAAAATTCTTCAAGCTCTCTTGGAGCATTAAAAGATGTAAAAAACACAGGAGAAACTCCGAGTACAGGGAGTCTATCGAATAAGAACAGCTCTTCCTCGCCTTCCTCGCCTTCCGCGCCCACGGGTAAACCCAAAAAATCCCTTTGGGGAAGATTCAAAAGCTTTTTTAGTTCAAGTTCTAAAGACTCCAAAACTAAAGAGAGCCAAAGAGGGGCAGCTTCAGCTTCAGCTTCTTCATCTTCATCTTCGCCGCATGCTTCTCCATCGAACCCTGTAAGATCTCACTCGTCTGTTGTACAACCGTCATCACAAGATTCTCATGCGAATGCTTCATCAAAGGGTGCTTCTCGAGCGTCTTCAGCGAATACTTCAACACAGGGCTCTTCTGATAATCCTTCACCAAAGGGTTCTCCTGCGAATACTTCATCAAGGAGTTCTACTCGACCACCTCCATCCCCTCAATCGCCTGTTATACCAGCTTCAGCGCGCCCTACGCCAGCAAAAACAGAACCACCAAATTCGGGTCCATCATCTCCACCTCGGTCTCCTGAACCAAAAAAACAACCCAACAAGCCCGTGCTACAATTTGCGTCTCAAGCGACGCCAGAAAGAAAATCAACCTCGTCAACAAGTCCGACGCCAGTTAAAAAACCAGATCAAAAACCAGATCAAAAACCAAATGATCAATGTTCTTCTTTGGATGGAGTGGAGCGCACTGAGGGTTCGCCTAAATTAGAGCACCTAACTTTCAAAAGAGCAGGAAAGGGTCAGGAGCGTCGCCTCCCCAGCAAAACACAACGAACAAAAACAACAGAATTATAAAAACGCAGAAAACGAACACACACCTAAAATAGAATGTTATTTTTAGGTGTGTAGCTTGCTTGCGATAAAACTAAACAAAAAGGAGAAATATTTCTACATGCCTCCGCTTTATACGCAAACACATTTATTCTTTTTATCATGAACGCTGTTATTCATTAATCGTTTGGTGCTCAGCTTTATCGACCAACATCATTAAAACCGTAAACATCAAAACCTTTCTTTGTTGCTGGCCTTTCCTTACAGCGCGTCACCCATGCCGAAACATTTTTATAAGAAGACAGTTCGAGTTGGGAACTGGCCTTATAAAAGATATCAAGCCACATTACCCACGGAAAAAGAGAAATATCTACAATCCCGAATTCATTACCAATAAGGTAATCTTGACCTTGGATTTTCTCATCCAAAATACGAAGAAGTCGTTTTGTTTCTTTTTCAAACCTCGCTTTCGGATAAGGGTGATCACACTGTTCTTTTGCATAAAGATGAAAATGACCAAAAGCACCAAACATAGGTCCAACATTTGCGGCTTGAAAAAAGAGCCACTGAATGGCTTCGTGTCTTTTCGCTGTATCCTGAGGCAGTAATTTCCCTGATTTTTCTGCCAGATACAATAAAATAGCGCCCGATTCCATGATTGATATTGCTTTTCCAGAAGGTCCATTCGGATCAATCACAGCCGGTATTTTCCCATTCGGATTGATCTTTAAAAAATCCGTTGAAAACTGCTCTCCTTTCAATATATCAACAGTGTGGATATCATATGGAAGCCCCATTTCTTCCAATGCAATAGGAATTTTAATTCCATTCGGCGACCCTAAAGCGTATACCTGTATTTTTTTCACTTAGCCCCATCCTCTTTTTTAAAAAATGAAAGAATAATACAATAAAAGACAAGCAGAACCCCCAGAATATCTTACCTAACTTGAGAAATTGATCATGGCAGCTCACATTCATCAGGATGAAACATAAAAGCGGAGTTCGATTTAACTTTTTTATATTTTTCGGCCATTTTAAAAAGAGAATTCTCTTTATTTCATTCCATGCAAAACCAAAAGAAGTAAAAAAGAAACTTACAATTAAAAATTCAAATTCGAAATAACCGTGTAAATTATTTCCTTTTAAAAAATCACTTTAATTTAAAATGTCCATCTTTGTATTACATTTGGCTCTTTCATGTCCGAATTTCAATCTAAATCTAAAACACCAGCGCATATATTTTAATTTTTAGTCTTTCCCTGAAATTTAATAAGCGAGAACGCTTAATGCGTCTGGTGCTTTAATTTACCTTGCTTTATTTATACACAATTCGTCGATTCCACTGAATAAGTAACAGTGTGACCAAAAAGATATTCTTTAGAAAGGTAGGCATTTACTTCTCTCTCACACCACTGAAGCGCATCTCCTTTACTTTCATAGCCATTACCAGCTGCATTCCAGCATTGTCTTAAATCTTTATCACGATCTGAAGCAAATAAGGCATTAGAACTTATAATTTTACAAGAAGAATATGTCAATTTAGATGAGCCATCATTATTAGTTGGTCCACATGCAGATAAAGAAAAAACAGTAATCAAAATAAAAAGAGCTTTCATTTCATTCCCCGCTGAGCATTTTGATTAATAAAAGAGTCAGTAAACACTACACGGGACTTACAAGGAACTTCAAAATAGTCATGATCATTATTTTTAATTTGAAGTTCAAGATTTTCATAGCCAGAACACTCAAACTGAATGCCAGACACGGAATCAAGAATAAAATTTTCACCATAAATATCTACTTCAATTCTTTCATTAGATAGGTTTTGAATTGATAAAGTAGATAATTCTGTCTTATAAACTTTTATATTTTCAATTGGAGCTCGGTATTCACTTGCGATAACACCTGATGCAAATAGACCTAAAATTAGGAGTAATTGATTACTGCGTTTCATTGTAATTCCTGTTAGTATTTAAACTAAAAATTGCACAAAGTGGAGATCGTGGACGTTTCTCTAGGGAAATACGTCTATTTATTCATCATATATTGACTATTAAATAAGCGGCTCAAATTCAGTTTTGTACATATCTGTTTTCTGATCGAACTGCCCGCCTAAATAATGAACATACCTCATCTTACCCTGCACAAAGATCATGTAAAAAACAAATATAATTTATATGGGAAATATCCAGCTTGTTTCGTATAAATTAACGTTTACTGCAATACATGCCAACAAATTGATTTTAAAGCAATTAAATGAAAATTTAAAGTATATACAGAATCAATTTAATCTCTGATTATCATCTTGTTTTAGGATGGGTGGCTTATTCGTCCTATACCCAAAGGAATTGAAGATGCGCGCCTGCGGCAAGCGAATGAAGCCCCTGAGCATAGATCGACTGTGTGATTGGGCTGAATGAAGGTAGCCAACACCCACGCAGTTTCAAAGGCGACGGGTATATTAGTCCTTAGCGTATAAGGTCCAGCTTAGTCTTGCTATACCGTCCCTATAAGGGCCTTCAAGTGAGTGCAATCGATTGAATAAGCAGGATTAATATACATCATTACCCACTCGATTTTCAAAA
>CAMRBZ010000275.1 GCA_947040595.1 uncultured Enterovibrio sp.
TGGGCTGAGAGAGCGCAGCCAACAACCACGCAACTTCAAAGGCGACGGGTATAAGCACTTATTCTTTGATAAGGTCGAAAACGTGAGGCTCTGCCTTTTTATCACGCAAGCATTCAAATATGTACTTTTGTGGTATTAGAACAACCTCGTTTAACAGCACATCAAGCCACTTAAATGATAAGCGCTCTCACTCTCTTTCAATTCAGGGACATCCGGTATAATAAGCAATGATCCTGAAAAGCCCTCACGTTGAGAAAAAAACTCAATATAATTTAACTTGGAGAAATTCTCTGTCTGTTTGAAATTGCGCGATATGTACGCGTGTCATTTCTCTTAAAGTACTGAGTTCCAATTCATCTAGCGCATAAGGGAGTGTAATATTCAGTTCTCTCACTTTTTCTTTACGCGCTTCATTGATCAAGGTTGTTAAATTAGCAACATCACTGCAAATGCAAGAAAGGGAACGATACACTTTGTGAGCAAAGTTCTCATTAGAGCAAGAGGAAATCGATGAACTCGATGAACTCGGTGAACGACTCAAAAATTGGGCTAGGCTATCAATTACAAAAGTTTGAAAGCTCCAATCAAGATCACGAGGTTTACAAAGAAAATCTGTATAATCGAAATGTAAGACGTGTGCTTTAGTGCCTTCTTCTAACCTATCTAAGTAACTAACCATATCAACCCCCATTTTTTGATTTTATTCTTCTCATTTGCACAAAAAAACAGCGAAACGCAACTGTATGTGACTCTATAACGATCAATGCAACATCTTAACAGTACCAGAAATTTGACGTTAAATGTCTACTTTTTTGGACCGTCTAGGTTTCTAATCATTCTTTAATACACTCATTTAACACGCATTCAAAATATATCCAGACTTTGGTACATAAAAAGACCAGAATTCCGTCAGCGGCGCCAATTATATGACACTTTTGTTCGGAACAATACACATATTAAAAAAAACAAACGATTTAAAATAGCGCCTTTAATTGTATCCAAATAGTTAACTAATTATGTTTAATACACAACTACTTATATGTTTTTTGAATGTTACTATTTAAATGTAAATCACGTTTCGCTTTCACATCTCCCCTTATGATAAACACAAGGTTTTAAATACAAAGCCCCTCAACTCTCAAAAGAGTGCGCCCTTCCCCTTTTATAAATAACAAGATACAAAGCCTATTTCAGAGCAGTTCATCCCCTGTAGAGAAAGTGATATTATCAATAAAAACAAATAAATAACAAAACAGAAAGGCGTTACTTGTGCGCCTATAGTCTGACGAAAAAATCCTTCTTTACTTCGTTCAAACAGACTTTTTAATTAAGGTGAATAGGCGCTTTATTACTTCAAAGATCCTCTTTCATTTTAAATACATCCTTCAATCAGGCTGTTTTTCTCTTGCGAACAAATATTCACATAGAAAATACATATATAACTTAAAGCCTTTTATTTGATTAATTTTAAAGGAAGTGAAACTTACATCTCGAAAATACAAAACGAATTACTCACCCTAAAAATGAAATCAAAATAATAATTCCTTCATTTAGATCCTCTATTTTCTAAATCTTTCATTCTCCCTGTCTCTTTGGGGTCCTCAGACTAAAAATCCAAGAAAACACATTAAAAAACAGTGTTTTTGCATATAAAAATAGACAAACCTTGAGAATGAAAGAAGAGGACCGCTTCATTGCATATTTTTCAAGCATGACTTCAAGCACTTGAAATAGTTGCTTTTTTTAACCTTATTATTTTGAAATGATGTTAAATGAAAAGAAAAATGGACAAGTTAAGGCATTCGAAACCCTTGAATCACCGCGCACACTGAACCAAAAGAGCGTGAAACTATCTAAGGCAATGTGTGCCTGTTTTTTGGCGCTCAATGAAAAAAGACGCTAAAATGACGCTTCTAATCCAAAGAGACAGAGTTGACCGAAAACACGAGCGGCTCTAAAGCGCCGCAGAAGGAAAAAAAGCGAAAAAAAAGCGCAATGCTGCGCCCTGTATACGTCAAATTTACATCACTTGCTTTTTGTCTTCCTCTAACAAACAGGCTCACGACATTCCCCAGAGAGTAACCAGATGCAACCAGATGCCTAGAAAACAAACTTCCTAAGGAACAATGTACTTTGTCATTGGGTTTTTAAAACACAGTCAACAACTCAAACAAGCGCACCGAGAAGGATCCGAGATCGTCAAAAGCGATGGAGATAAAAAAGTAAATTGCCGCTTTTCTTTGATCACAGAAAGAAATATTCATGAAAAAACCTTGGTGTTAAAGCCTTTTTTCTCTCCATTCGTCTCTTTTTTTGCTGTGAAGCTCAGAAAGTTCAGTCTGGTATTTGCGCCATCCCCTTCTTTAAAGAGATAATTCAATAGCATTCAAACAACCTCTCCTTTTTACAATAAAAAGAACAATGTCATTTACATGATGGAAAAAATACACCTCCTCACACTGATTTTTAATTTTTTCTAAATAAGGAAGACACAATGAGCATCTTGCTCTTTAAAAATGCGACCCTCGTCAATGAAAACCAAATTTTTGAGTCTGATTTGCTCGTTGAAAATGGCCGGATCACCAAGATTGAAAAAAACATTGAAGCCCCAACAGAGGCGCAGATCATCGAGGCCAAAGGAAAGCATTTATTGCCCGGTATGATTGACGATCAAGTCCACTTTCGTGAGCCGGGACTGACCCATAAAGGCGAAATAGCCACAGAGTCCAAAGCGGCATTGGCGGGAGGGATCACCTCTTATATGGAAATGCCCAACGTCAACCCTCAAACCACAACCCTTGAAGCATTAGAAGAAAAATACCGCCTTGCCGCCACAAAAAGCCATGCCAATTATGCGTTTTACTTAGGCGCTACACACGATAACATTGAAGAAATACGCAAACTTCATCCCAATCAAGCTTGTGGAGTCAAAGTGTTTATGGGAGCCTCCACAGGAAACATGCTTGTAGATGATCCTGATACCTTGGCACAGATCTTCGCTCAAAGTCCCGTTTTAGTTGCCACCCATTGCGAAGACACTCCCCTCATCACCGAGCTTGAAAACATTTTTCGAGAAAAATACGCAGAGAAGATCCCTTTTAACCAACATGGACGCATTCGTTCGAGAGAAGCTTGCTTAAAATCCTCACAACTGGCCATCAAATTAGCCAAAGAACACGGAACACGTTTGCATGTTCTGCATTTAACAACCCTCGACGAACTCTATCAATTTGAAAAAGCGCAAACACTGGAAGCCCTTTCCAAAAAACAGATCACAGCCGAAGTGTGTGTTCATCATCTTTTTTTTAATAAAGAAGATTACGCCCGTTTAGGAAGCCTCATCAAATGCAATCCTGCAATTAAAGAAGAAACAGATCAAAATGCGTTAATTCAAGCGGTAAAAGACGGGATCATTGATATTATTGCTACCGATCACGCCCCTCACACATGGGATGAAAAACAAAATGACTACTTTAATGCCCCATCCGGCTTGCCCTTGGTTCAGCACGCTTTACAAGGCGCATTAGAATTTTATCATCGTGGTATCTTTGATTTAGGCCTTGTTGTGCAAAAAACAGCGCATGCTCCCGCCGTTCGTTTTCAAATAAAAGACAGAGGCTTTCTTCGTGAAGGGTATTTTGCTGATTTAGTCCTTGTTGACTTAAAAAAACCCAACACAGTAGAAAAAGAAGCCCTTTTTTACAAATGCGGTTGGTCGCCTTTTGAAGGACACACCTTTGGGTCTTCCATAGAGATGACCATTTTGAACGGCCATATTGTCTTTGAAAATGGAATCCACTCTCAAGAGCGCCATGCCCAACGGATTGAATTTGATCGTATTTAAGGGCTACAGGTTTAGGAGCCTCTTTTTATGAGTGCAGATTGTTTTTATTGATTGAAGAAGAGATCTGGGCAAACATTCATTTTGAGATAATGAATCTGGACCCCTAGGATGAATGTACATTGACGGGTCTCTTTGCCTTTGAAGATCGTGGGCTTTCAGCCCACACCCGATCAAGCCTTTATCCGGGAAACTGGGAGGAGACAAGAGCGTCCCAGGATCACCCAAGCGGTGACCTAGTGCAGCTAAGC
>CAMRBZ010000276.1 GCA_947040595.1 uncultured Enterovibrio sp.
CGGCGGCTCTTTTGCATTCGCAGTTGACATCAGACTCGGTTATTGTCCCAGAAGGATCGTATGGCGTTGTGCCTGAAGAAGGGGAGGATGAGGAGACGATAGAGCCTCCCGTCCCGAGTTCGAACCAGACGCCTTTCGCCTTTAGAGGGATATTACCAGAGACGCCGCTTTCTCCAGAAGCGCCTTATACAGTAATACCTGAAGTACCAGCGAGAGCTGTTGTCCCAGGAAGAGCTCCTCATCAAGTAACACCAGGCTCTGGCAAACTGAATTTTGTTCCTAAACCGGTTGATTTTTATGTTGGAGTGTCTGATAAGTTACAGAGATTTATATCGAATCAGCAGGTAATGGACCTGTTCAATAACCTCAAGGTAAGCGATGAGACACAGCGGAAAGAGGCTGAAAAATTGAATCGTGCTCTTTCTAAGGAATTGAAAGAGTCTCTCGGAGTGAGTAATCCTATGATCTCTATGGCGGGATACCTACACGGTTTCTTATTAAAAGAGAAAGGCTTGGTATGCAAAGAACCTGTATGGGATATGGATATTATTGAGTCTTCTAGGACTCCTAATGCTTCCTTCCCGGAACCTAATGAAGAATTGTTCCTTCGCTACTTTAACAGTCGGAATCTCGCTCTCGGCGACCGAATTTCGAAATCTACTATTACACCTGTTACGAAATCTACTATTACACCTGTTACGCAATCTGCGATTATTAAACCTCTTCCAAAAGAAGATACTCCTACAAGACCGAGGACAGAAAATGAGGATCTGGATAACTGGAGGTTATTAGTACTTCTAAAACTTTATAGTGACTACCTAGGGAATAAAAAATAAAAAAGTTGACCTGTCATTCCGCACCTAACCTCGATTTTTTAAAATCTGCTCTTGAGATTAAAATTGAAAGGAAAATTTTTTATGAAGTCTCACGGTCAAGTGCGGGTTAATGGGGCGTATTTTGCAACAATGTCGAGAAAACAATATCATTCTTTTTATGTGCGGAATGAAGGGTTGAGGAAAAAAAGCGAGTGCAGCTAAGCGTTTATACGCAAGCACTTTAAGCTTGCAATGCTCGGCTTTTGTCAGTCTATATAAATGCTTTCGGCATATTTTTATGCTGTATGGGCATTAGAGCTTAGGTACACTGCAATGACATTATATATCTATGTTTCAGTTGCTTGCTTCGTACTTGTTTTTTAAAATTTCTTGGGTATGACTATAAAGTTGTACTCAAGATCTTTCAATACTTCGGACATTTTTTGATTTTATTGATGTTCATTAACGTGTTGATTTTAATTGAAATAATGGGTTTTCCCTAAAATTGAAATCCTTTAAACTCAATTGCCTTATTGCCTGTCTCTTCGTCACATTTCAGTTCATTTTTTTCGCATTTATTGACTCTTTCGCGGCGCGATAATCCGTCAGCATATTTTGATAAGCCCTCACAAACCGTTGAACAACGCGCTATATCTGTTCTTTTTGTATCGTTAAATCCACCCAGTTTTACAATTGAAAGATAAGCCCATTTTAATGAAGGCGCACTGCCTTTTTTAGCACCTTTTTTCGGCTGTAAATGCAGAAGTAATTTCCATTCATCTTCCTCTAAGTACCCATCCTGAATATTCCAAGTAAAAAATGGTTAATTTTCTCATGTGGATTTGCTAGATCATCGGCATAAGAAAAGAATGACTGAGAGTTTATGAAATTTGTCGATTCATTAACACAACCTGATTTTCAATTGTTATATGAAATTCGTAGGACATCCGCTATTCAGCGGATCCGCGATCGTTCGCATGCTGTATTACTCAGTAATAAAGGTTATAAAATAAACAATGTTGCCAATATTTTTGATCTTGATCGAGATACGGTTTCGGCTTGGCTCGATGCTTGGAAGGCTCAGGCTGAGGAAGGTTTATCAGATAAACCACATACAGGATGAGCGAGTTTATTAACAACAGAAGAAACAGAAAGACTTGAAGCATTAATTTTAGAACGGCCACATCAGAGCAAAGAGGTTCATGCACAGCTCAGCAGTGAAATTAACAAAAACTTCAGTCCTAGTACGATGATAAGAGAGTTAAAAAAATCAGCTTAGTATTTAAGCAGATACGACACAGTTTAAAAGAGAAAAGAGACGCGCAAGTTTTTGCTTCTTGTCAATCCAAGCTCGATAGATTAAAAGTAAGCGCGCAATCAAGGAGTGAAGGCTTATTCAGATTCACCGAGATCAAGATCCCAGGGCATTAAATCTGTCAGGTCATCTTCGAATTTTCGTTTGAGCAGCTCGGTGAACAAGTGTTGGAAGTAATAGTAGGGATTGATATCATTGGCGCGGCACGTCATCACCAAGCGATAAAGATTGGTTCTCGCCCAGGCACCGTTCGTGAAGATCGAGAACAACCCGTTTTTGCGTCCCGTGGTAAAGAGGCGGATATCTCGCTTGGTCACATTGTTATCAATGCTGATAGCGCCGTTTTCCAGGTAGATTATCAGTTTTGGCCATTGATTGAGGGTCTATTTAAGTGCCTTTACGATAGAACTTTTCGGCAAGGCTGTCATGTTCGCTTTGACTAACCATTGATAGAATGCATCTAATATCGGTTTGGCTTTTTGCTTTCGCAGTTTCTGGCGATCATCCTCTGAGATTCATTTTCCCCTTTGTTCTATGCCATAGAGTTGGCCTATGTAGTTGAGCGCTTTTTCTGCTTTTCCTACTTTTTTGTAGGCTGTGATTTTTGCGCCTCGCTGAACTTTCGACGAACATGCGCCATACACGTGACATTATCTAAACAATTGTAAGCAGTGTACCCATCACTGAGCAGATAACCCGCGTAATCTCCCAAAATGTCGGCGACGCAATTCGCTGCTCGGCTGGGTTGATAATCATAACTGGCGACGGGTTTCTCTGTAAATTCTCCACTTCGATACACCCACATGTAGAATTTATTTTGAGGCTTTCTGTCTTGTTCTTTTAGGACTTGAACCGTGGTTTCATCGGCGCAGATGAACGCTTCTAAGGGCAACTGGCTTCTCATCGCCTGCACGATAACATTCACTTTAACGCCAAGTTGAATGCACCAGTTTGCTAACGTGCCTCGGCTCAGTTCAATGCCTGAACGCTTGAGGCTCTCGACCTGTCGGTATAAAGGCAGTGCATTGACCTATTTGGCTGTAACAATAGCGGCAAATGCTTCTGGAGTATCGAGACTTTTTGAGATCATGCTGGCCGATTTTGGCGCGGTGATGATCCGGCTGCTTGTCTGCGTTTTCTCGTATTGACGACACGCGTATTTGGTGCGTTCGTGACGTATCACGGCCACTTTTTGTGGGAGGATTTTCAGGGTTTCTGATATTTCAATGCCACATTCATGCAAGGGGGTATCGCAGCAATCACAATAAGGCGCGTGGAGCGTATGTTGCGAAATTTCCCGCACTATATACCCGTCGCCTTTGAAACTGCGTGGGTGTTGTCTGCTCTCGCTCTGGCCAATCACATAGTAGATCTATGCTCAGGGTCTTCACTCGTTTGCCGCAGGCGCGCAACTTCAAGTGTCTTGGGTATAACGTGTCGGGAAGTGGTTTGCGTCCCCTTTTAGCGGCTTCACTTTCAGGCTTTTTCTTCTCTTTCGGCAAGAGATCTTGTTGTTCGGCTTCATTGAAGGTGCCCTTGGCGATTTTTTCACTTTGTGAGGCGAAACGTTTGGATTTACTGAGGTTAAGCTGTTCAACCAGGTGTTGTATTTGACTGTTGAGCTCAACGACTTCCTCAGCTTGCGTATCAAGCGTCTTTTTCAGGGGGATAACCTCTTCTTGAAGACAAAGCAGCATCGCTTTAAGTTGGTCAATATCATTAGGAAGCTTGGTCATCACTGGACACACATCAATGGAAGTGGCGCCTGTGTGAGCGTAAAAAAGGATCGTTCAAGTTCAATATCGCGATCAGTGTCAGCTGTCAAACTTTTAAGTCATAAAGGGGGTGATGCGCCCACGGCAAGATCATTATAAATGATTGAACTTTTTGTATTTTAGAAGATCAGATCTGCTAATTACTGTCAATATGATTTAAATACTATGAAT
>CAMRBZ010000277.1 GCA_947040595.1 uncultured Enterovibrio sp.
TATCACGCCAGAAAAATATTTTAAGTTTATTGTTTGTGAGAGTGAAGCCAATATCCATTTAGATTTACCTGGTGAATGATTCTTGGTTGGATTGTTTGTATGTTGTATTTTTTGTTTTTACGAATAATATATTAACTCATGATCCTCCCTACGCGATAGAGATGGAGATATCATGATAAATAAATTAACCAATGAGTTGCCAGTAAATGGAAATGTGTCTATTCCATTACTTTCAGACCTTGACGGTCCTTTAAGTCGCTCGTTAAATATTCCCTTCATAAATATAAGACAGAATGCGCAAGAAAAAATATACACAGAGGATCCTCGTGGTCAGGAAAAAACAGGCGTATCTAAAAAAATAAACGAAATAAAAGCAGATGGTGCTTGTTTTTTTCGAGGTTATTTAGCCGCGCTTGAAAAAAATTCAGATTGGCTTAAAAAAAATGACCTACAAGATGTTTATAACTGGATAGCTCAAAATCAAGAACATTTTGTTGATAGTGTAAAAGAAGGGATTAAATTTGCATTTAATATTTCTTTAGCTGAACGAAGATCAGTTGAGTTAGCCGATGCTATCTTAACAGATGAGACGTTTGCAAAGGATTTTATCATTTTTTGCATGAATCAAGAAAATTTTCTTTTATGGCGAACGGAGGCTTTACAGTCTTTTATTCAATCCAGAATGGGTTATTGCATTTCATCTGACTGCGCTGAAGATATCATTGAAGCTATTTATCAAAGTATTTCAGAAAGTTTTAATATTCCAATAAATACAAATGCAGCTGTATTTTTGCAACGTTCAGAATGTGATATGGAACCTGCTTCTTTTGAAACAAATACTTCATTGTCTCTTAATCGTGGATTTCATTATGATCTCATTACTCCAGCCGATTATTTTAATGTACCAGAGAGTGAACAAGCGCAAACTGAGCCTTCTGAACAAGACAAAAAAAACAATTCAGATGGATGCAATCTGAAGAGTAAATACAAAATACCGGTTGAAAAAATACCGACTAGTCCTGATTTAAGATTGTTTAAAACGGATCCTGAAAATAAAGAGTCAAGTAAATATCGTGCTTATTTAGCCCTTGTATCAAGTCAACAAGCTTGGTTATCCAAAGATTATACTACTGATAAACAAGTTGCATATTATTTACATGGAAAAAAAAGCGATGGGAAGAACAGTCCAGTTCGTTCTTCTTTTGATAAAAAACTTAATTCGGCATTAGAAGATTCTTTTAAATATTTAAATATTCCCTTACCTGATAATTTTAATTTCTCTGCTTTTAGTGATGCGATCCTCTCTGACTATTTTTCGAGCGGTATATTTGAGTTTGAACGTATCTTTTCATCATTATTTAATCAAAATGATTATTCGGTGAGTCAGGAGAATTGGAAAAGAGTTGCGTCACACATGGAGCATTTTATTGTTAAAGCCATGAATTTGAATTTATATCATGAAGAGGAATTAAAGTCGATAGATGGAAGGTTAACTGAATATCTCGTTGAAGATTCGAATGGCTGTGTGTCTTTTGTGGGTATAAAACAACATTTTCCTATTCCGACCAGTGTGCTCTTGGATAAAGAAGAGAAGCCTTATATTTCAAAACAGCAAGCAATTGCTGCAGGGATCAGTCTTTTTTCAATGGGATTGAATACAATTAATCAAACGCTGGCGGAACAATGTCATTTAAATCTTCATCCTCAAACAAAGAGGGGTCCCCAACAGGAAACACCAGCCTCTTTTCAAGCGGGGGATACGTCCTTAACATTGCAGGATGATTTGGGAAACGAAAGACAACAAGACGCAGCACTGAAAGCAAATCCTTGGTTTTTTCAACCTTGGCTCGACAGTCTTATGCATTATGTCTCTCCTGAAAAAAAATCAGAGTCGTCAGGAAAAACAAAAGGATGGTTTAAATTTCCTGGTGGGGATGCGGCACCTATTCCTCGAAAAGCTGACAAGAACGCTCAAGAAACGACCCCCGAGGAATACGAAAAACAGACTTCGTTAGAAGATCAACCTGATGCCACTGAAAACAAGGGGGCTCGCCGTCAAAAAAGAAGGGCACCAGGGGATGCTGATCCTCTTAATTATATGAATTTGAATATTGATGAGCTCTTTAGCCTTTATTATGGAATTCGAGATACTGATGATCCTATAGAGGGGATACACTTGGCGCTTCTTCAAGAACAACCAGAGAACCCGACTCCCGTTGATCATGCAAAACGATTTCTGTATGTTGCAGAGGTGGTTAACCGTGTCAGAAAGCACAGATTTTCAGATTTCTTGATGCGCGATACTCTTGATATGTTCGCAATGCGCATGCTTGATACATCAGTAGATACACGAAATGCGATGGCTTTTTATCATGAAAGAATGAAAGAGGAGGTAATAGAGAATCATCGTGTATATGTGGATACTGAGTTAGAAGCCTTTTATCATAATGAGGTGACTCATGGTTTTAAAGAACCGGAGGTCGCCCTTCAAAATCGTATTGATATGATGCTTGCAAAAATTTTGATAGCGCATCATGATAGAATTCCACTTGATCCCGCTCAGGTTGGTTTGGCGTGGGGGGAAATATCGACGTTGAGTCAAATATTTACTGAGCAAGACGAACGTCCATATGTGGATGAAATTTTAAGGCTGTACCGCACTTCTAAAAAGAAAAATTCTGAGATTTTTAACAGTGTTAATAGACTAGTAGAGGGGACTGGCATCAAAAAGACTGTTGGATTTAGACCAGAATTACGCTCTTTTTCTGCTGTACTTGCAAATGGTGCTCCGGTGTCTCTTAGAGGGGTTGGTGCTTGTAATGCATTGGCTGTCTCTGCCGCTTATCTATTGGCCCTTGATCGAGGCGACGAACCTTTGATAGCGGGCATAAAAAAAATATACCCGACAATGGAGAAAGGTCAACTAAATCAGCCTTATAAATCAAACGTCGGTGCTTTGAAAACTATATTGAACCGAGGAATAGAATTAGATGAGGTTACTCGAAAAGACCCGTCTAGCGCTCACCGTCTGGTTGAAGGATTAACACGCTTAAATGAAGGCTTACAAACTAAAACCCCAGTTGGTCTAGGCCGACTAAAGAAAATTGCAACGGTAAGGGATATTGTTGCGCAAGTTAATCCAAAAATGCAACCCCTCGTTGTAACCTTAAGAGATGCTCATGGTCAACATCCTCATACAGTCTCAATTTCACCGGTTGTAACCCCCACAAGCAATCCAAACTTGTTTACAACAACCTATTTAGTGATGGACTCAAATCTTGGATATATTCCTTGTGTCAATGCAGAGGCTGCCATAGCCACTTTTAAGGTGGCGCTGAATCGGTATTTGGGATGGTCACCTCATAACCAGGTATTTATATCAAACATGTCTTACTATAAAATGACCCCTGAAGCCATGCGCATTTTGAATCGTGCAAGTCATCGAATGGAGCACTCTGAAAGAGGAGGCTCTAAGCTTGTATCTTTTGAACATTTATTGTCCGCTGATGGACCCGATTGGGAGTCGTTCGCACATCAACATCGCGCATCTCAACAAGCATCTTGGGAGAGTATACTCCCTGGCAGGTTAGGAAAACTGCCCGTTGAGCAGCCGGGCCGAATTGTTCGAAGTGGACTTAAAACTCTTCCTGACGCTCTGTCAAAGAAGGTAAGTATATCTAAATCCACGCTCTATTTGAATCGCCTTCAGGATATCATCAAAGGGCGTAAAATAGACTGTGCAACGGGCACTTGTTCAGTAGATGTAAAAGAGTATCTAGACACTGAATCGAGTACAGTAAAAAAACAGGGGGGAGCAGAGCGCCTTCTTGAATCGGATTTACATAAGAAAGGCGCGTCGGTTAATCGCTTTGACTCAGAAATCGATACGGTACATTCAGGAGGCAAGCGCAAAGCAGATACAAGGATCCCATCACTGACGCCGAAGCCAAGAGGCGCTTATGCTCCGAGGCCTGTTCTTCCCTTGCCTGAAGAATTCTCTAGAGCGGATGCAGAGAAGCCCCCCCCTAAACCG
>CAMRBZ010000278.1 GCA_947040595.1 uncultured Enterovibrio sp.
ATTACGTTAGATGGGATTTTCGAAAACCTTAATGCTTAAGGTCCAGTCTATGTTTGAGCTTAGTTGCACTAGTAAATTGCTTAGCAAAATAGATTTATGAGCTAATTTTGAAACAATTAATACGGCCTATTATCACTCCAAGCATGTTCTAAAGCAGTTTGAAACTCTTCTCCATTTATTTGTTGCAAGGCATCATTATATAATTTGTTCCAATCTTCTTCATCAAATTCTTCACGAATGCTATATAAATATTTAACTTCAGAAAGAATGGGCTCAATTGCTTTTTTCCTTCTGTTAAATAATTCAGGATTATTATCTAAATTTAAAACACGGATGGTTTCCGTTGCTTTAAATTTTGCTTGATTATTTAAATTAGGGCGATGAACAACACGTCCTGATGTCAAAAAAAGAAGATAATCACTGGGATTTTCAATATCAGGCTTAATAATGTTTTCAATATCATAATTTCCCGCGCCATTATCTTTGTATATGCCACAGCGATTCCAGCCTCCTTTTTGACTACTGTCGCCACAAGAACCAAATAGATTTCTCCAATCAAACGTTAATTCAGGAAATTTACTGCGAGTTCTAAAGTGCTCTATATGTTTTCGATTTAATCGACATTCACAATATGCACAGAAACCATTTTGTAATGAATCAAGAGCGATCCAAATATCAGGTTTAGGAGCATTATTCCAAACATTTACTCCGTGAGAAAAATCATTTAAAATAGTGAACGGAAAAGTTCTGGAAAGCTGTTTCATTTATTGCGTTCTCGTTTGTTTTCTTTTTCAATAACTCTAGCTTTCATTTTTTGCAATCTTATTTTACTGTTGCATTTTTTTAATTCATAGCTATTTTCACCGAAATGTATTTTTATTTTATTATACATTTTTTTTGCCTTTTCATTGTTTTCATATGAAAATTCCGTCAAGCTTATTTCAAAATCATCAAGCCAACGGGATTCTTCTACACGCCGAGGAGTTGCAAATGTATCCATAAGTTGTTCCAGTACATCTGAGTTAATCACACCTTTCGTTTGAAATTCTGGAGAATTCATTAAGTTTGAAGCTTCATTGTTTATTCCATCAAAAACACGAATGCAGCGTTTATCCACCGTCGATAAAACTAAAGGACTGTGGGTTGTTATTATAAACTGAAGGTTAGGGAACGTATGTTGAAGGTCTAAAAGAATATCTTGCTGCCATTTAGGATGCAAATGAAGTTCAATTTCATCGATGATAATAATGCCTTGACCGCATAGTGGATTATCCAGTTTTGGATTTAACATCACCAAGCGACGAGCAAGATCAGCCACGAGAGATAAAAAGACACGCTGGCCATCTGAAAGTTGTTCTAATCGTATATTTACACCGTCATTTTCCAGCATAATAACATCGATGCCAGACGTGGTATCGACCCATATTTTGCTGATGCTCGGAATAAGAACACATATAGCTTTAATAACAATATTCTTCTTTTCTAAATCTGTTAGTGATTCTTGTGTATTCGCAAGCTCTTTTGTTGCTTTCGCATCGATCAGCTGTTTCTCAACGGTATCTAATAATGGTTTTAAGGACAGAGTGCCAGTGTCAACAAGCTGTTGTAGATCCTCTCTTTGTTGCTCTAATTCCTCTATTTGTCCTGATTGATCATTCACTGTTTTTTTATGTAACGAAATAAACCATTCAACAAAATGCTCAAATTTCCCACTGCCAGAAAGGGCATCATGGTAAGCATCAAAACGATCATTTCTTAAACGAGATGAGTCTTTTTTTGCCTTAGATAAAGAGTGTGAACGTTCAACAGAATAAAAAGAAAATAGCGGCAAATTGATCACTTGCTTAGCATTGATAATTCGCCAAAAGCTCGCTAAATCTTTTAATTCCTTAACTTCACTGTCTCTTTTTTTAGCTGTACCAAATTTAGACCGTGATAAACGTGCACAAATACGCGGAAGATCCTTACCAAATGAAAACTCGGTGAAAACATCAGAAAATAATGACTTAGAATCATTATTGATGTCTTTTTCATGACTAATTCTTTGTCCTGAACCATCATCTTTAAGTATATTTGCATTAAACCAGCTTAATGTTTTCGCAATAGCGTAAGCAATGCTTGTTTTACCTTTTCCATTTCCACCGATGATCACTGTTAAATCAGATTCGAAAGACAATTTTAAATTATGGAAACAGCGGAAATCAATTAACTCAAGTTTTTCTATCTTCAATATATTTTTTTGTTTATATCTATTTTCGTCATTACTTTCAACTTCGGTGTATTTCACACACTGAGTGAAATATTTTGTAGCCTGTATTTCATCAATTTCAACATTATCGAGCCCATCATTGTAATTTTGATAAAGCTGAAATGCCGACAACACTTCGCCTTTCATTGCTTTGCTTTCTAATTCTCTTGTGTTTTTTGATTTTTTATTCATGATTCGCCTTGTAAATACTGTCTATCAATATATCCGTATATTTTGATTTTAATGATTTTATAAACGCAGGTTCTATATGTTTAGCGAAAGAAAGCAAACCTTGTAAATGTTCAATGTCAGAGTGGTCCAATTGATTTAACTTAAACTGATAAACAAGATGCTTAATGTATCTTTTTCTGTCCCGACCAATAGAAAGCGTTCCTTCATTATTAATGGTCACACCTGTCACATGTCGATTATGCGCTCGTGATGAAAAAGTAGTCTTCGCATGATTTAATCGAAGAGCTCCATTAAAAAAAACAATTAATCGCTCTTTAATTATGGGAAGAAGCGTGTGAAGCAATTTTTTCTCATTGGTTGAGAATATCAAGTCATCCGCATATCGGGTATAAATAATTCTTTTTTTAATACAAAATGAATTTAGACATTGATCAAATTCATAAAAACAAAAATTTGAAAGAAGCGGAGAACTGGGTGCACCCACACTCAATATTAACTTTCCATTCGTTGTTTTGCTCGGAGACCAAAATATTATTCTTTCAACTGTTTTTCTATCTCTAGAGGTAAAATGAGGCAATGAGTGTGAACATTGTTCGAAACAATTCCAAAAAAGCTCATTCGTAATCGAATTAAAGAAATTTTCGAGATCGATTTTTAAGAAATATTCATTTTTTACATGCGAAAAAGCATTATCTTTAATGCTTTTTCCTTTGCAATATGCCATTGCAGATGAATGTACAGGAAATGGATACAATTTTAGAAATGCACGTTGATATTCTTTTAGCTCTTTACTCGGCTGCGCGATAACCCGGTGCCCATGGGTTCGTTTAGGAATTTTGTAAATCTTGTATTTTTGAGGTGCAGTTAACAAAAAACGCCTCACTTCAGCATCGTTTTTATCAAGATAATCAGCTAACTGTTTTATTACGCTCATAAAAATGCTCAATAAAAAGCCCAAGAGACAGTATGCTCTCAGGCTTGGCTCTTTACTAGAGGAGGCGTGATGTTCGCAACCTAAAGGAGGAACGAGTTTGGGTTGCGAACGTCACGCAACCCAAAATCCGTTCAATAAATTAGAGTCTGGCTGATCACCCGACTAGACGAAGTTCGTCACAAGCTAAAGAGTGATTTCATATTACTCTAAGCGTGAATTTTTAACAAATGCTGCATTTTTTAAAGATGTCACCTGATCGTGAAAAAAGTATCATGTAAAGGGATAAAAACACCTTGCGTTCTACGGAGCGTCCATATACCTGTCGCCTTTGAAACTGCGTGGGTGTTGGCCGTTCTCGCTTAGGCCAATCACATAGTAGATCTATGCTCAGGGGGTTTACAGGCTTTCCGCTGGCACGCAATTTCAAGTATCTTGGGTATATATGTCTCAATAATTTTTATTTGCAGCGCGTCTCAACAACCTTTAGAGCTTTTAGAAACAAAAAAAGCCCCAAGAAATCTTGAGGCTTTTTTCATATTTTACGCGATGCACAACGTTTAAATTTGATGAAATGATTTCAATGTCAGGTGAAAAATAATATACCCGTCGCCTTTGAAACTGCGTGGGTGTTGGCTGCGCTCTCTCAGCCCAATCA